>SBGS01000249.1 GCA_006226555.1 Bacteroidota bacterium | reverse complement strand
GAGATCGAGAAAAGGATCGGAACTTATTTTAACGACCTTAATTTCGATCCTGTTTCAGGCGAGATAACTGTTTCAGGACATCGTTATGTCATGTTACGTTCAGATTCCATATCGAACGAATTCGTTGATTTTGTAAAAGAGAAATACAATGATATTCCGGAATCTGAAGCGTTGGAGATCGCGCATAATTTTCTTTACGACAACGCTAAAGTTGTTGGACGAAAGGATGCTGTAGATTTTCATAGTCGATTGAAACTGAAAGAACCGATCGATAAACTGGCAGCAGGCCCGGTTCATTTTGCATTTACAGGCTGGGCAAATGTTGAGATTCAAGAAGGTAGTAATCCCGTTGCAGGCGACGATTTTTTATTGAAATTCGTGCATCACAACAGCTTTGAAGCACAATCCTGGAAAAGGAAAAAGAAGACGTCAAAGGTTCCGGTTTGTAAGATGAACTCAGGTTATTCAGCAGGTTGGTGTGAAGAGAGCTTTAACATACCTGACCTAACAACGGTAGAGCTGACTTGCGAGGCGATGGGCGATGAGCATTGCTCATTTATCATGGCACCATCTAATAGAATAAAAGATTATCTAGAGAATATTGGAGAAAATATTGATCTCGAGAATATTGAAGTTCCGATTTTCTTTAAGCGTCAAGAAGTTGAACGGGAGTTAAGAACTACGATCGAACAAAAAGAAGTACTGATAAAGGAAATTCATCATCGCGTAAAAAATAATCTACAGGTGATCAGTAGCCTTTTGCGTTTACAGATGGATTCAATCGAAGGTACAGAGCTTCGAGATGAATTTGAATCCACTATTAATCGGGTTACAACGATGGCGTTGGTGCATGAGCTCATGTATCAAAGAAAGGATTTTGATCGCGTCAATCTTAAGGCATACGTTGAAGAGCTTATTCCTTCTCTGGTTCAGCTGAACAAAATACACGAGGCTACGCAGATTGATATAAAGATCGACATACCTGAAGTTGATCTAAATCTTGAGCGATCGATACCATTTGGATTGGTATTGAATGAGATCATTTGTAATGCATTTAAACATGGACTTAAAAGAGGAAATGGTGTTTTCACATGTGATCTGAGCTTTAAAGACGATCAATTTATACTCCGAATTGGAGACAATGGCCCAGGTATGAATGAGCGATCTGACAAAATAAGTTTAGGTCTTGCATTGATAGATATTCTCTGTGAACAAATAGAAGCAGAAAAAGAAATTGAGAATTCAGATAAAGGCTTGTATTACACATTGAAATTCAGAATAATTTAGAATTGTAAAAAGAGATAAATTGGGAAAGAAGATAAAATTTGGAACAGACGGTTGGAGAGCAATAATCGCTGAGGAATATACAGTAGATAATGTCGCTAGAGTAAGTGTTGCAACGGCTGAGTGGTTACTGAAGAATTTTGATGATCCATCGGTAGTGATCGGTCATGACTGTCGTTTTGCTGGAGAGCTGTTTGTCGATACTGCTACGAAGGTATTCAGTTCTAAAGGAATTAAGGTAAAACGAGCTTTCGGTTTTGTATCTACACCTATGGTGTCATTAGGTGCAGTGAAGCTGAATTGCTCCCTTGGAGTGGTAATTACGGCAAGTCACAATCCACCTTCATACAACGGATTTAAACTTAAATCTCATCATGGAGGTCCTTTATCTCCTGCAAAAGTTCAGGAAATTGAAGATATTATCCCTGATGAGCATGGTTTAAATCTAGATAAGCTTAGCATTAGTAATGAGCTGGTTGAAAAAGTTGATCTGGAAACGATGTACGTAAAGCATGCGGAGGAAAATTTTGATCTCCAGGCAATTAAGAATTCAGGATTGAACCTTGCTTATGATGCCATGTATGGTGCAGGACAAAATGCACTAAAGCGCTTGCTTCCCGATCTTCATTTCTTGCACTGTGACTACAATCCTTCCTTTATGGGACAGGCACCAGAACCGATCGGAAAGAATTTACAAGAACTGGAGCGCTTCATCAAGGATAGAGGAGATATTGATTGTGCGCTGGCCACAGATGGTGATGCCGACAGGATTGGGCTTTACAATGGAAAAGGAGAATTTGTAGATTCTCACCATATCATTCTTCTATTGATCCATTATCTGGCGAAATACAAAGGATTCACAGGTAAAGTTGCTACAGCCTTTTCTACTACACCCCGAGTTAAGAAAATGGCCGATCATTATGGCTTCCCAAGTGAGGTGGTGAAGATCGGATTCAAATATATTGCAGAGATCATGATTCACGAAGATGTGATCGTTGGTGGAGAAGAGTCGGGTGGTATCGCTGTTAAAGGTCATATTCCAGAAAGAGATGGGATTTGGATGGGACTGATCATTTGGGAGTTCATGGCAAAATCCGGGAAAACAATTGATCAGCTGATAGACGAGGTTTATGAGATCGTAGGTCCTTTCAAATTTGAGCGCAACGATTTACATATTACTGAAGATCTTAAGTCACGTATTATTGCGAAGTGCGAATCAGGAGCATTTACCGAATTCGGATCTTACAAAGTAAGAGAAGTAGGAACGATAGATGGGTATAAATACTTTTTCGACGATGATCGCTGGGTGATGATCCGTCCTTCCGGAACGGAACCTGTGCTCAGGACGTATGCAGAGGCACCGACACTCGAAGAGGTGCGTGAGATATTAAAGATCACAGAAGATCTGTTAAGAAAACAATAGAATTATGCCGGGATCAGGATACGGAACCATTTTTCGATTAACCTCTTTTGGAGAATCTCACGGCGTTGGGATCGGGGGGGTGATTGAAGGTGTTCCGGCCGGTTTTAAACTGGACCTTGATCTTATACAGAAAGATCTGGATAGAAGACGTCCCGGACAGTCACATTTGACGACTTCCAGAAATGAAGAGGATAAGGTTGAATTCTTATCCGGTCTTTTTGAAGGGAAAACAACAGGAACTCCTGTAGCTTTTATCATCCGAAATAAGGATCATCGCTCTGCCGATTATTCCTCCATAAAAGATTCGTTCAGACCTTCTCATGCTGATAAGACATATGAAGAGAAATATGGCTTTAGGGATTACAGAGGAGGGGGAAGATCCAGTGCTCGGGAGACAATTGCGCGAGTCGTAGCGGGAGCTATCGCCAAACAATTTTTAAGCGACCTAGGGGTGAGCTTTTCTACATACGTCGATCAGATAGGCAATGTAAAATTAAACGATAGTTCATTCTTTATCGCGGAAGCAATTGAAGCCAATTTGGTGCGTTGCCCGGATGCTGAAACAGCTGCAAAAATGGAGGAGTTGATCGAGAAGATCCAAAAAGAGGGGGATACAGTCGGTGGTGCAATACGATGCGTTGTCATGCATCCTCCAAAATCTTTAGGTGAACCTGTATTTGATAAGCTGCATGCGGAGTTAGGGAAAGCAATGCTTTCGATAAATGCGGTTAAAGGATTTGAGTTTGGCTCTGGGTTTGAGTCAGTAGCTATGAAGGGAAGTGAGCACAATGATCTTTTCATGGAGGACGGAAATACACAAACGAATCATTCTGGAGGTATTCAAGGAGGGATCTCCAATGGAATGCCGATTTATTTTCGTGTTGCATTTAAACCGGTAGCAACAATAATGCAGCCACAAGAAACGGTAGGTCGCGACGGTCAAAAGATGATTTTAAAACCTCAGGGAAGGCATGATGCGTGTGTAGTTCCAAGAGCAGTGCCGATAGTAGAAGCAATGGCAGCAATGGTTCTTTTTGACATGTACTTGCGCACAAAAGCCAATCAATGGTAAGTTTTATTTCCCTGCCTGTGCTTCTTGGATAGCTTTTTCAGCTCGTTCAAGACAAATGCGCTTTTTTCTTGCAAACCACTTCTCCCCGAGAATGGCGTTCATTACCTTATCAAAAGGCATTGTAAACGCGACGAAACTTCCACCTTTCCAGAATCTACT
>SBGS01000100.1 GCA_006226555.1 Bacteroidota bacterium | reverse complement strand
ATGGCCTCGTAGCTCAACTGAATAGAGCACTTGATTACGGCTCAAGAGGTTTCAGGTTTGAATCCTGACGAGGTCACAAAAAGCACTCCAGATGGAGTGCTTTTTTTGTTCCTTTTTTATAATAGAAGGTCCAATCATTATCTATTTGTCCAACACTTTATTAATGCGCTTGCCTCCAAAACGATACGTTAATAATAGCCGAGCTCTGAAATTACCTCTATATTGATATCCAGCTTGATTGGGGCCTAGGTAATTTAGGATATAGTCATCATTAAAAACCGCTGTATAAATTTTGTCATCAACTAATTCTGAAGTAATTATGAAATTGGATCCATATCCAACCTCAAGAGTAAAAGTGAATAATCTTGAAAGATTAAAATCTGATCCAAACATCAATTCAAAATTGAAATAGCTATACACGTTTTTATCATAGTAAAGTGCCTCTGTTCTTGTCTGCTCCTTATCCCATGTTGTATACCATTCCCAACTCCCATTTTCATAATTATACTCTTCTGATCCTAAAAGTGTATCTCCAAGCCTGTCATATCGAGTCATGCTGTACGCATCCGCTATACCAAAGTTTAACGAGGTACTCCCATACATCGAAATAATAGATTTGGATTTTCTATTAAAATAGAACTTAGGTGTAATGCCTCCCTGTATAATTACATCTCTCATTAATTCCCTGTTTGACTGGACAGGTGGTGTATAATTAGGATAATACCTTTCATCATAACTGTATGCGATATAGGTTCCTGCTTCATTCGAATAGTCTACGCCTTCGGAGTAGGAACGTGTAATTCCTATAACCATCGGTATTTTAATGGAGAACCATTGGTTTAGATCATACTCAGGTTCGATAGTGATTCTGGAATTAGTTGCAACGATTGGCAGCAGTGCGAACAAGTTGGAAGAAATTGAAAATGGTCCGTATTCATATTTGATTTTAGAAACTCTTTCTAATTCAGGTTCAGAAAAATTTAACGTAACGCTTTCGTTATTTGGAATGTTAAAGAATTGTGGATTATGAGCTGTATAGGATTCTATATCATCTAGTGAAGATGTGATCACAGATCCTTCTTTTTCGTAACGGATAATATTTTGCTTCAAATCAACTTTAAGAACACTTACTATTAAAATAGTCCCATCCTTCTTCACGATCGTATCCGGAACAGTTTCAGAGCTTGGTGCAGTATTTTCTCCTTTGGCAATGTCAGAATGTAAAATGTAGGACTGAATACCATCCAGTTGAACTGTATTCCTGGTACCATTTATCTCATAGATCATTAGATTGCTCTGCGGTCGAATATCTAGGATCTTAACTGCTTCGATAGTTCCATTTTTTTTTATGATAGTATCCTGACCAAATACAAATACACTTACAAAGAGTCCAATCAAAAACAAAAGTACTTTCATCTTATTAATGGGTTTTAGCTACACTTTTAAAGATCTCTCCGTATAATTTTCTTGATAAAACGGATAGTCCACCTTCAATATCAACAGCTTCCAATTCTTTCCGTTGTAATTTTCCTTTGAATTCTTTTTGAGGTAAGTAATACCCCTTACTGTGCAAATAGATAGTTCTTTTTTGATTTGGGACAATATCAATCCCGGTAAATTTTATGACTGTAGAATCTCCGATTTGTTCGTGTTTCATATATTCATTGTCGTCAGACTGCAGTTGATTGGTAACATCACCTGTATTTCCAATAGCTGAAGCTGGTTTTATACGTTGCACACTAAAATCTTCTATTCCGGATGAATCAAGACTCAGATAGTCCAATTCCCAAAACATAAACCCTGAGCGTATCCTGATCTCTATCATGCTATCACTTAGTGGTTCTGACCTAATGGGTACAGCAAGCTGATTAAACCCTACATCTCCAACGAGCTCTAATTCTTCAATATCAATCCAGCTGCCGTTTTGTTTTACAGAGACTACCAAAGGTACACCAACTTTTTTGAGCTCACGGTATACTTCTTCTTTTGATTTTTTCTTGTTTTGTTTAACCCAGTTATCATAGTATTTTCCAAACATCTTTGAGAATTCATTATACACAAATCCACTCCAGGAAGTGTTTTTTACGCTTAAAATCAATTTTATATTTTCTGTATTCTCAGGTTTTTCAAAGGAAGCATAAATACTATTTTGACTGTCCTCACTCTCATTATCAAACAAGTGAGCAACCTTATCCTCATAAGATACTATGTCAGTAATAATATTTCCACTGTTGTCCATTACCGTTAATGGTTTAGCAGGCCTTTTTATTGAATAAATATTTCCGTTTTCACTAAGTGCGATTTCCGAATCCAATTCATGATACACAACAATCAGCTCGAGTAAATTAGTAAACTGAATTTCACTTTCTTCGTTTTTCACATAAAACGAATAATTTGTGGAGTCGGAATTATAATCTGGCATCAACTTAAAATCATTTCGCTCCAATTTTTCTGAAGTGGCTCCCGTGAATAGAGTATTGCTCAAATAATATTTTTCGCCATCATATATGTAGGTGTGAGGACAATTACAAACAACTGCTAGGAATATTCCGATTGAACCTATTACGGAACCTGTAATAATTAAAGCATTCTTGTTACCATTATATTTCATTAGGTTCAAGGATTCTATGTCCGAGATGTTAACTGTAACGAGATCATCCGTTTGTGTGAATTGTTTCGCATGAATGTGTAGCTGACGGACATATCTTTGTTCTCCAGGAAGAACTCTTCTGGAGCCACCTTCGTATGCATTTACCATGTAATCCCGGACTTTAGGAGTCATTGTTACGATTTTTGCAGTTATTTCTGTTTCGGAAACATCTACATTCTTTAGCTGCCAAGCTTCATTTCCAACATGAAGTATATAGTAATATCTTTGTGAAGATTTGTTGTTTATGGTCCGCTCAAAATTCGGTTGTGATTCAGGAATGGATTTTATCTTATAGGTACTGCAGCTCTGCAGCATGACGATAATTAAGAAAACTGATATTATGCGATGGTAAATAGTTATGCCTAACATTATTTTTATTTAAGTTCCTACTAATGCGCAACCCTCATTCCTCATGCTGAGTATGGAGGATTCACGTGTTTCATCATCTAGAATGTGTGTTTTTTTATTCCGACAAAATGGACATGAGCTCATGTATCCATCAGTATCTACATATAAAAATTTTTCACCTGCACCTGCACATCCGAATCTGCGTTGATTGTATCCGGGATACAGAACGATCGGTGATTTTTTATAAGCTTTTGAAGCATTGGCCTCCAAGAAGAAAGTTTCTGCTATTTCAATATGTTCGCGTTCCAAGTAAACATCTTTTCCTTCATAATTACCTACAGAGCGCGGCTCGATTAACTGTACAAAAGAGGCACCTATTTTTCCTGCAAGTTTCAGGTAACTATCAAAATTCTCCCTACTGATGAAATCCCTCGTAATGCAGAGGGACAGATTTACAACAAGCCCTGCTCGTTTTGCATTTTCCGCAGCATCTATGGCCCACTGAAATGCTTTTTCATTTCTTCTGAATAGATTATGGTATTCAGGAATGAAATGATCCAGACTAATACCAACACCGGTTAATCCGGCTTTTTTTAGTCTCTGTGCATTTTTTCTATCGAGGTTAAATCCAGATGTCTGGATCCAGAAATCAGAAGTGTAATCCGCTGATTCAAGAAGCGCTATGATATCATTTATCTTTGCCATTGGATCGCCTCCTCCGTAGTGAATAACAGGAATTCCTGACCCCTGTAATTTTTTTATAATCTTTTTGTGATCATCAAGTGATAGAGTATCTTTTTTGTTTAGCTCGGGTCCCTCGTAGCAGTGCTCGCAATTCAATGGACATTTCTTGGTAAGTGCAATCTGCACCATATTTAACCCTTCAAAGTTTCCAACTTTTTCATTTAGTGCCGTTCGAGCCTCAATATCAATGAGCTTCATGAAGTTTTGAGAAGGTATTGGGCGC
>SBGS01000287.1 GCA_006226555.1 Bacteroidota bacterium | reverse complement strand
TAACCTGATCTTCCATTAGGGCGATTAGAGGAGAAATGACAACGGTTATTCCTTCTCTGGCAATTCCGGGTACTTGGAAACAGATCGATTTGCCACCACCCGTAGGTAAAATTGCGAGAGTGTCGTGACCATAAATCGCATTGTCGACTATTTCTTCCTGAAGTGGACGGAAGGAATAGCCCCAGTAGGATTCCAAAATATCACGACTTTTTTGCATACCGATTCAAAGTTATGGCTTTTCGGCGATGTTCGGTCTTTCACTTGATAGATTAAAGATTCTGACTATCTTTGCAGCACAGTTATACGCTATGATAGATCAAACTCAAGCCATTAAAATCACGAAGACTTCACATTCTAGAATTCAGGAAGTAGATTGGGAAAACCTGCCATTTGGTAAGATTTTTTCTGACCACATGCTGGTTATGGATTACAAGGATGGTGCCTGGCAGACTCCGGAAATCGTTCCTTTTGAAGATTTGAAATTGCATCCGGCGACTTCTGCTATTCACTACGGTCAGTCTATTTTCGAAGGAATGAAAGCAAACAAGTCAGAATCGGGAGAAGTAATGATCTTCAGACCTGAGTTGAATGCTAAGCGCTTTGCAGAATCTTGTGTTCGTATGTGTATGCCTGAGATTCCAGTGGAGGCTTTCCTTGATCTCGTTAAAAAGATCGTTGATTTTGATCGAGACTGGATTCCAACAAAGGATGGAAATTCATTGTATATCAGACCATTTATGTTTGCTACAGATGACTACATCGGTATCAAACCTTCAGATACATACAAATTCATCATCTTCACTTGTCCAGTTGGAGCATATTACGCACAGCCGGTACGAGTTAAGATCGAGGAGTATTATACTCGTGCTGCAAGAGGTGGTGTTGGACGTGCTAAAACAGCAGGTAATTACGGAGCATCTTTGTATCCGGCGAAATTGGCTCAGGAAAAAGGTTTCCATCAGCTAATCTGGACGGATGCATCAGAGCACAAGTATATTGAGGAATCTGGTACGATGAATATCGTTTTTGAGATCAATGGTAAATTGGTTTCACCTTCTGAGGATGATGATACGATCCTTAGAGGAGTTACAAAACGTTCAGTATTGGATTTGGCGAAATCTTGGGGAGTAGAAGTAGAGGAAAGAAAAGTTACTGTAGCTGAGATCGTGGAAGGATTAAGGAACGGTTCTGTTACGGATGCGTTTGGTGCAGGTACAGCGGCAACGGTTGCTCAGATCGCGGCCATTGGATATCGAGATGAAGTATTTGATCTTCCTGCGATTGAATCGAGAACGCTTTCAAATAAGATCAAGGATCATTTGAATAATATGAAATCAGGTAAAGTGGCCGATGAATTCGGTTGGCTGATGAAGTTTTAATAATGCATTGTGAATAAAAAGCTCTCCTTTATGGGGAGCTTTTTTTGTTTGACCCACTTCTATCTTTATATTTGTTATCTGAAATCATTCTAAATAATGAAGGTAGTTATCGCGGATAGTTCTGAATTAATGAGACTTGGAATACGTTCTCTTCTGAAGACAGAACTTGACGTAGAAATAGTAGGAGAAGCACACGACGGTGATGAGTTACTTGAGTTGATCAAAAATTTTGAGATCGATCTTGTGATCATTGATTACACATCGATGGGGTTCTCTGTAGATAATGTTGCTAAGCTACGTTCTGTTTATCCTAATTTAAATGTACTTGCGATCACTCCTGAACAAAGTGCAATTGTACTTGTTGATGCCTTAAAGGCAGGTGTCACAAGCTATGTCAAAAAGGATTGTTCATTTCCGGAAATCATTGATGCCGTAAAATCGACCTATAAAGGAGATCGTTTCTTTTGTGGACAGATCCTGGAAACAATTCATCTGGCAAATTTAAACGTCGATGAGATCGATCTGGATGCACTGACATGCGATCCGGTAACTATTTCAAAAAGAGAATCAGAGATTATCACGATGATAGCGGAAGGGTACACCAATACTCAGATCGCTGATCAATTGTTTTTATCAGCCCATACTGTCAATACGCACCGAAAGAACATAATGTCAAAGCTTGGAGTTAAAAACACTGCCGGCATTGTAATGTACGCAGTAAAGACGAATTTAATTTCTCCGAATAAGTTCTTATTCACGGCTGAGAACGAAAATCTTTAGATTATTTTTAATTTACATGAACCTTTTTTGTTTTGCCTTGTACCAAGGGAAAAGTATGCGGTAATGAAAGCGATATTGTTTATACTGATACAAATTGTAGTTTATACGAATCTACACGCTCAAGTGAGCGGTGTAACGAATACAAATGCTCCGGTTGAAGAAAATAAGTCTGTTCCGGCTACAGCGCCGGCGGCGGAACAGGAAGCGGTTGAGCTGGAGGAAGTACAAACTCGTTCTGAGAGCAAAAAGAAAGCAGTGCTAAAAACGGAAAAAGTTGACGAGACATCTGTAGCGAAGGATTCAAAGGATATGATGTTGCTTAAGAAGAGTGAATTCATGTTGAGCAGCGAAGAAGCAAGGATTCAAAGAACTCAGCGCAATCCGTCTGACGCTCGGCAGTCTACAATGAACGATGCTGTGACGTACTTCGAAAAGAACGCTCCCCAAAGCTTTGAGTACAATTATTTCAAATATTTAAGTGGAAATTACGACCTGGCATTAAGAGACTATCTGATCAAAGCAGAGAAATTACGACCGGATAACAGCGATGTTCATGTGCAATTAGCAGCCATGTATGATATTGAAGGTCAGGATGCATTGAAAAAAAGTTACCTGATCAAGTTGGCGAGTAGCGGTCGTTTATCTCAATCCAGTATCCAGTATGGTGAAGATGTTTTACTCTCTTGTAAGTCAGGCGACTTTTTAATTGCTCATGCGCTTGAGGATGCAATGGCGCTTTGGTATCAGCAATCTGTTGGCAGTATCAGAGAGGATGTTAAGATACTTTCATTGGATCTAATGCAGTCTTCAGCTTACAGAAAAAAAATGAGGGCGCAAGGTTTAAAACTTCCTGCTTCCAACCTGGTGGACACGAAATTCCTTCAGGAATTGATCAGGATAAATTCAGATAAATCTATTTCATTATCACTTACGATCCCGAAGGAGTATTTCAGTCCGATATCCGATAAAATCTACGTTCGAGGATTGGTTTTTACAAATAGACCCACTTCTAATACAGGGAATGAAAATCTGAATTTATGGAATAACACCCTTAGAAAGCATCTAATAGAGGAGGCTATCGATGATCAGGGTAAACAATTAAGTTCGAATTACCTGCCAATGCTGCTGTCGGTGCGGAATTATTATATCGAGCAAAATGATGTTTTAAACCGTGAGAAAATTGAAAAACTAATGCAGCACATTGCGGTTCAATCGAAAAAACAAACTGCGTACTCGAAGGTCAAGTAGCGATCACGAATGAAATTGATTCGACCGGCATATCATAAAATGAGCGATGAAGAACTCATCATCTCCATGAATAAAGGAGATAAGAGGGCTTTTGACGAGATCTATAATCGTTATGCGAACCCTCTTATGGGGTATTTTATGCGTATGTTGTACAAAGACCGTGAGCTTGCAGAGGATTTTCTTCATGACATATTCGCTAAGCTGATCAAAAAGCCTGAGTTATATGACCCTTCGAGAAGTTTCAAAACATGGGTCTATTCGGTTGCGAATAACATGTGTAAGAATGAATATAAGCGGAGAGAAGTAAGGAAAAACACATCATCCGGGTTAGATGGTACTTTCCAGGTAAAAGATGTGAATCGCGGAGTTGAAGCAGAAGTGCAGGATAGACAATTCGGTGAAGAGTTGGAAAGGTCGCTTGAAGCATTGGATGAAAAACACCGCGAAGTCTTTACAATGCGACATATGGATGGTTTATCGATAAAAGAGATCTCGGAAGCGCTGGAGATCAGTGATGGTACCGTTAAGTCGAGATTGTTCTATGCTACTAAATACTTAGCTAAGAGTCTTGAACATTATAACCCTTTAATTTCGAAATAAAATGGGAGTAGAAGGATTTGAAAATATATTTAAAAAGAAGTTCAATGAGCTGAGCCCTGAGGAGCGCGAACAGCTGAAAGGACTGGTTGATAGCGAAGAAGAGTTCGATGGGATGAAGTTTTTTTATGGTCAGCTGGAGAGTACTGCTTCTGAATCGTTGAATGAACCGAGTCCGCGTTTAAAAGAAAGTCTGGACGATGTTTTTTACAATGCGCATCCAAAAGATAGAGGAGTTGGATTATGGGCTTCCTTACCAGCGCTTTTCCCAGCTGATAAAAAACTGTGGCAACAACCGATGGTTAGAATAGCTGCTCTGCTTATAATCGCATTGATCGCAATTCCATTCTTTAAGTTTGATAAGGACGAACCAGTCAGAATGGCAAAGAATGAACATCCGACTAATGAGCTAAATGAAAATAAAGAAGAATTAGCAACCGATGAGCTACCTCCTGTTGAGCATACAGCTGAACCTGAGTCTATTGAATTGGAGAATAATCCACCTGTTTTATTTGATGGGGAATTTTTAAGTGAACCTTCTGCTTCTTTTAGAGAAACTGATCCCGATAGTCGTTCATTCCTGTTTATGGATATGTCAACCGCAAGCGGAGCGCCGGTTACAGCCCTGAATTCGAGCGCTACAGGATATGCTCATCCGGATGGAGTCTATCTGGATAATTCTACCACCACGAGTGCTCCTAAGCCCGTTTCAGAAAATCTGGCAATTCTTGATCTTTTGACTGCAACTTTCTAAGTCAAATCAGAATTTCAATAAGAAGTGCTCTTTAACCTGAGCAGGTCTTTTAATTAGAATACCCATTCTGAAAAGATCTATGCTGACATGAAACTTGTCTGATTTACAAAGGACTTCCCACGCTTTTAGCATATCATCACTCCATCTGATGTCATCTAAAACTACCACGGTGTCATCACCAATTTTGTCATCCAGTAGATCCAGATATTCAAGTGTAGCCTGGCCGTTGTGATGTCCGTCAAGGTAAATCATGTCATAGGATCCACGTTGAAGCAAAGGGATTTGTTCACTAAACGAACCAACATGGATCTTTATATTATTTAGCCTCATGCTTTTTATATGCTGCATTGTGTACTCGGCTGTAGCAGGACATCCTTCTATTGAAGTGATCTCCGCTTTTGGATTTCCTATAGTCATGTAAACTGAGCCAACGCCTAATGATGTTCCCAGCTCCAGAATGTTCTGAGGCTTAAAGTGTCGGGTGAGAATAAAAAGAAGTTTCCCATATTTCCCTTTCGATGAACTCATTTTGTAGATATCTCGGATTGACCTTGTTTTGCCAAGTTTTTTCGAACCCGATCCCAGATCTGTCACTTCAATGGTGCTTTTATCCATTCTGAGTACACGGCAGTACTTTAGGATCAAATCCTTCTCCTCTTGCGATAATTCAATTTGAGAACCCTTATCCGATAGTGCATATACATAAGGTGAGTGAATGCCGTGACGCTTCTTGGCGTTCCATGTATATTTTATATATTCGGCAACCTTATTCATATCGTAAAGGTAAAATTAGCAGGATGGATGAGATTTCGAAACAGAAAGAACAGATCAATTCGAATAATAATAGGTTAGAGCTTATAGCTCCCTGTACTATCGGCAACGGGATTTTGCCTCATTCTGTATTGGTTGATTATTCTGCTGATCTCAATGCTCTTTCTGAACGGTCATCGTTTTTTATACCTGCATCTGGTTCCGGGTCCAGAATGTTCGGTTTTCTTTTTGAGTTTATTGAAACGCGTCAGGAGAATGAACTTTCATCCCTGTTCTTTAAAAAACTCAATTCATTTCCGTTTAGTGGATTGCTGGAGGGAGATTTAAATGATCATTTGGAGGCCAGAATAAACATTGCACAACGCATTCTTTTTGGAGAGAAGCTTATGTACAGTGACAAGCCAAAAGGGCTTATTCCATTCTTTAGAATCAACGGAGATCCAATTACGCCCTTTCAACTTCAAGTGGATCATGCTGCCAAACTTTTAGGGGAAGATCCATTTTTACACTTTACTGTGCAGGAAAAGTTTAAAATGGAAATAAGTTCTCACATCAATGAGCATGGAAATTCCAAGAATATAAGTTACTCTTTGCAGGATCCTTCAACTGATGCTTATTGTTTTTCTCGAGATGGAGAACCCTTAATGAGAGATGGTGAATACGTGCGCAGACCTGCGGGTCACGGAGCTCTACTCGAAAATTTGAATCGGATCTCTAAGGACTACGTTTTGATCAAGAATATTGATAATGTGCAGGCCCCAGGCTCAGATCAGAAAGCTTTGGATACATGGAAAGGTATGATCAACTTACTGAACAATTTCAGGGAAGAACTTTCTGTTTCAATTGCCCAGCAAGATGTAGAGCGTTTAAATCAGCTGAATCAAAAATTTGGATTTTCACCGGATGAAATAGATGCAAATGCCATTATTGAACTTAAAGAACGACCAATTCGTATCTGTGGAATGGTTCGTAATCAAGGTAAACCCGGTGGAGGACCGTTTTGGGTAAAGAAAGGTGAAGTAATTTCAAAACAGATCGTAGAGTTATCTCAAGTAACGAATGACCCTGATCAAAAAAGGATCGTAGATCAAAGTACACATTTTAACCCGGTATTTATGGTGTGTGCGTTAACAGATGTCAATGGAGTGAAGCTGGATCTGAACAAGTACGTAGAAAATGATCTCTATCTGAAAGTGACCAAACAAGATAATGGAGATATTGTGCATTATCGTGAATTGCCCGGTTTGTGGAATGGTTCGATGCATTATTGGACTACATTGTTCGTCGAGGTACCTGAAGAAGTATTTACGCCTGTAAAAACCGCCATAGACCTTTTGTGATTAATGTAGCTTCTGACGTTTGAGAAGATAGGTCAGCAGAACATCATTAAAGCCTTTCTGGATATCAACGGTCTCAAAGTCAACTCGATAGTTTAAACAGCTATTCTTTAATTCTTTAAAATAATCCTGAAGTGATCTCGTGTACTCATCTCGGATCTGAGAAGGTGTTAAACGCAGTTCCTCGCCGGTTTCCATATCTACCAGTTTGTACGGTCTGTTTTCCAGGTCAAAGTCAACTTCTTTGCTTTGATCCATCACATGGAAAATAACGACCTCATGTTTATTGTGCTTCAGGTGTTGTATAGCATTTAAAAAATCGTCTTTCTGATCCGGATCTTCAAGAAGATCACTGAAGATAACGACCAAACTACGTTTATGGCTTAGTTCGGCAATATCGTGAATAGCTTTGATCGCAGAAGTGGTTCTTTTAGAGGAGTGCTCGTATTGCTTTAATTGCTTTTCCAATTCCGCATATAACATCCGATGATGCCTAACGGAGGTTTTACACTCTGTATGTACAAGAAGATCTTCGTTGAACATGCTAAGACCTACGGCATCTCGTTGTCTTCGCAATAATTCAATTAGCGAAGCGGCAGCATAGATCGAAAAACTCAGTTTGTTGATAGCTTGGTCTACCGGGAAGAGCATAGAGCTTGAGCAGTCAATAACAATCTGACATCTCAGGTTTGTTTCTTCCTCATATTTCTTAGTAAACAGCTTATCTGTCCTTCCGTATAGTTTCCAGTCAATATGACGAGTAGATTCGCCCTTATTGTAGAGTCTGTGCTCGGCAAATTCGACCGAAAAACCGTGGAAAGGACTTTTATGAAGTCCGGTAATGAATCCTTCTACCACCTGTTTAGCAAGCAGCTCCAGATTTCCGAATCGGGCAATCTTTTCGATATCAATTTTACCGGACATATTCTAAAGGTACTAATTTGAGCCTTTCTTGCGTAAAATTACATTTCCTAAAACACCGATCAGAATAGTGCTTATTCCTATGGTCACGAGTAATGACAGGTTTTCATCAAATGCAAAGTATCCAATTACGATCGCATAAATGGCTCCTAAATATTGAAAAGGCATGATAACGGAGGTGCTTTCACTATGTAATGCTCTAGTGAGTAAAATTTGAGCTATTTGTGTGAATATTCCAATAGCAAGAAGCATCAGCCATTCGATTCCCTGAGGAAATGTAAATTCAAAAAGGCATATGAAGGCCATGATCGGTGTCGCTATCATAGGGAAGTAAAGAACGATCGTGATAGGCTCATCAGTTGGTTTTAAACGAACAATTGCATTGTACGCAAGTCCGCTAAAACCTGCAGAGATTACCCCTAAACCAAGCCACATAGGAGAGATGATCATGGATTCATCCGTATAAATAAACTTACTAAAAGCGATCAGTAGCACGCCTGAGAATGAAATCAAAATGAAGATCCACTGCGTTTTAAATACGCGTTCTCCGATCAGAAATGTTGCCAACAGAACAGTGAAAATGGGGGATAAGTACTGTACAGTAGACGCAACTGCCAGTGGTAAGTGGTGTAATGTGTAAAAGAAGATCGTCAAAGCCAAAGTCCCTGATATTCCTCGCACCAGAAGCCATGAGTGATTATATCCGAAAAATGAAATTTTACGTTTTCGTATGATGTAGGCTGAAATGCTGAAGGATACAATTGATCGTGCCAGAACTAATTCGTGCGCAGGATATTTCTGCAGTGTTATACCGTTTGGTAGGATAGTTTCAGTCCCCAATAATTTTACCAGGAAGTTGACTATCATAAATGAAATACCCGATAAGATGATCAGGAAAATGCCTTTGTTCACGTTACAAATTTACATCTCGTAAATGTAAGGTCCTCTCGAAAATGAAATAAATTGATAGATTCGCGTTATCTTTTAAGGGTGAAGACTTGTAGTTACATATTGTTGATCGCCGCTTTTTTAGCATTTAACGTTAAAGCGCAGAAAATTGAACCGAAAGGTACTTTTCAGGTGGAGCTAACTTTGCCCGGAGCAACGGTAAATCAGCCATACAGAGATATCATGCAGGGGCTTGTGAATAGTTCTGTGTTTTATCAGTATTCTTTTCCTTTTCATTTGAATGTTGGTGCCGGCGTGCGTTATACCTTATTTACCGTGGATGAATTTGCCGTTCCTTCACCTGTTTATGGCAATATGCAGACTGGTACAGCTTTCTTGAAATTGGGTTGGGATAAGTTTCACAATGATCGTTTTGCAACAGATTTCGGAATAAAAGTGGGCTATACGGAAGGTTTTATCTTTACGGATATTAATAAAACTGAAGGATTCAATCCCAGAAGGTTTAATTGTCCGAGTGTTGAAGGTGCACTTGGTTTAATATTGACGGCGGATGAAAGAAATGCCTACCGCCTTGTATTGGGTTATGGTGGTTACGGTTACGGGTTCGATCCTAAGGTTCTCGGTTTAAAATCGGATGAAGTTTATAACCCATCAGATTACTCCAAGTTGTCTCAATACTTTTTTGTAGGCTTTGGGTATACTTTCTATTTCGGTCAAAAATCTTCGACAGATTAAGCATGTTCGTAAATTCTAATTCGTATGATGCTGTGAAGAAGCATTATACTGATCGTTTAAGTCATAAATTTTCTGATAGAGAGATCAGATCGATCCTTTTTGAGGTTATCAGAACGCGCATGAAAGATCCATCTTTAGATGCGGTAAGTATACAGGATCTGCGGTTTTCGGAATCCGATCTTTTATACTTTCGAGACGTAAGGAATAGGTTATTGACAAATGAGCCAGTTCAGTATGTTTTAGGATCGGTACACTTCTATGATCTTGACCTTTTAATTGATAAACGCGCATTGATCCCGAGGCCGGAAACGGAGGAATTGGTCGATTGGGTAGTGCGGACTGAAAGGGATCCGGGTGTAATTATAGACTTTTGTTCCGGGTCAGGTTGTATTGCGCTTTCACTTAAATCAAAGTATCCTCAAGCTAAAGTAATCGCCGTTGAGAAATCACCTGAGGCTATCAGTTTGATCCGAGAAAATGTGGGTAATACCGGACTAGATTTGGATATTACCGGGATCGATGTATTGGATCCATCCCAAATAGCAACATTGACGGAAAAAGCTGATGTAATCGTTTCTAATCCCCCATATGTTTTGGAATCCGATAGGGAAGAAATGGAGTTAAATGTCCTTGAGTATGAGCCGGAGATGGCTTTGTTTGTAAGCAATGATGATCCATTGATCTTTTATCGTGCGCTTGCTCAGGATGCTAAAAATCGACTTAATCCAGGGGGAGCGCTATATTTTGAGATCCATGAAGAGTATGGAACCGAAGTTTTGGCCTTATTGCGAGATATTGGTTTTGTCAACATAGAATTGAGGAAAGATTTACAAGGCAGAGATCGTATGGTTCGAGGAAACATCTAATTTTCCTGCATGAACAAGGAAGAAGCGAAACTCGAAATAGATCAACTCTCGCAACAGATCGAATACCATAACAGAAGGTACTATGTTATGTCGGACCCCGAGATTTCGGATTACGACTTTGATATGCTGCTCGAAAGATTAATCAAGCTTGAGGAGGAATTTCCTGATTTAGCTTCTCCCAATTCACCAACAAAAAGAGTAGGTGGAGATATTACAAAGCGATTTGAAACAGTTCAGCATCGTTTCCCGATGCTTTCTTTGTCCAACACGTATTCGGAAGAAGAGGTAGAAGATTGGTATGATCGCTTAGTAAAAATGACCAATCTGGAATTGGAATTTGTTTGTGAGCTCAAGTACGATGGGGTTGCTATTGGAATTAGTTATGAAAATGGCGAGTTGAAACAGGCTTTGACCAGAGGTGATGGGACACAGGGGGAAAATGTAACGACAAATGTCAAAACGATACGAACGGTACCTCTACGATTGCACGGTGATTTCCCGAATGATTTTGAAATTAGAGGAGAGATCTTTTTTCCATGGGATAAATTCAATGAGCTCAATCGTCAAAGAGAAGATATTGGGGAACCAACATTTGCGAATCCGAGAAATACAGCGTCCGGAACTTTGAAGCTTCAGGATTCTTCCGTTGTTGCGTCAAGAGGCTTGGACTGTTACCTTTATGGGGTATATGGAGTTGAGCAAGCAGAGGGGCATTTTGAAAGTGTCTTAAAGGCCGCTGAATGGGGTTTTAAGATTCCTGACCCCGCTAAAAACATGATCAAAAAAGTGTCTTCCATTAGCGAGGTAATGGAATTTGTGCATTATTGGGATGATAAACGCAAGCAGCTTCCTTTTGAGATCGATGGAATCGTGATCAAAGTAAATTCTTATGCTGCACAGGAACAGTTGGGATTCACAGCTAAATCGCCTCGATGGGCAATAGCGTATAAGTTCAAAACAGAGCGCGTCAGCACGCGTTTAAACAGTATAGACTACCAGGTGGGAAGAACAGGTGCGATAACGCCTGTGGCAAATCTTGAACCCGTGTCTCTTGGCGGTACGGTTGTTAAGAGAGCTTCCCTTCACAATGCTGATCAAATTGAAAAACTCGAATTGCGCATTGGTGACTATGTTTTTGTAGAGAAGGGAGGAGAGATCATTCCAAAAATTGTCGGTGTCGACGAAACACAAGAGAGAGGAGGTAAAGAGGTTCATTTTATTCATGACTGTCCTGAGTGCGGAACTGCTCTTGTAAGAAATGAAGGGGAAGCTCAGCATTTTTGTCCAAATGACACAGGATGTCCACCTCAAATAAAGGGACGAATTGAACACTTCATTTCCAGAAAGGCAATGAATATTGATGGTCTGGGATCCGAAACGGTGGATGCATTGTTCAGAGAAGGATTAGTTCATGACATAGCCGATCTTTATGAGCTTCATTTTGATCAGCTTGTGAAGTTGGAGCGCATGGGGGATAAGTCTGCAAACAATCTGCTTCAGGGCGTTGAAGAATCGAAAAATGTACCATTTGCCAGAGTGCTATTTGCCCTTGGAATTCGATTTGTTGGTGAAACGGTAGCGAAAAAACTGGCAAAACATTTTGGTTCACTGAATGCATTGATGGCAGCATCTTACGAAGAGTTACTGGAAGTAGATGAGATAGGAGAGAAGATTGCAAACGCTATACGTTCTTACTTTGAAAATCCTGTTCAACTTGCTTTGATCGATAGATTGAGAGGTGTTGGACTTCAATTGGAATCGGAGAAAAAAGAAGCCGCTTCTGATGTTCTGAACGGAGCATCATTTGTTGTTTCAGGAGTATTTAGCGCTTTTTCAAGAGATGAGATCAAGCAACTTATCGAGGATAATGGAGGAAAAAATGTCAGTTCGGTTTCAGCAAAAACGGATTATCTTCTGGCAGGAGATAAAATGGGGCCTGCTAAATTGAAAAAAGCGGAAGGACTGGGAGTGAAGATCATTTCGGAAGATGATTTTATTGCAATGATAAAAGCCTGACTGAATGAGTGATGTTTGGACGCAAATAAAACGAGTAAGGATCCTGATTCAATCAGAGGACATAGATTATTTGAACAGTCTTGTTCTTGGAGTAAAGGATTTGGGATTGAATGTCAATGAGCTTGATCTGATCGTTTGGGTGGAAGATGAAGAACGTAAAAAGATAATTGCTTCTAAAGTAAAATGCGTTACCTTATCTGCTAGAGACTTTAATTGGTTGGGTAAGCTAAAGAATGATAAGCTGAAAACAATGCTTACAGTGGATAAGGACCTGACGCTTCTGATAGGGGAATTGCCTAAGAAATTTGTAAAATTAATCGGCTTTAAACGGTCTAAATTTGTGTGTTCACTAAACGAAAACAGTAGTTTTGCGCAGATCAATCTGGAGACAGAAAAACAAAATGGCAAGGAACAATTGTCATTTTTAAAAGATACATTATCAAAAATAGCATTAGGATGAAGAATACATTCAAAGGATCAGGAGTTGCGCTTGTAACTCCCTTCAATAATGACGGTTCAATCGATTTTACTGGTTTAGAAAAGTTGGTTGAGTATCAAATTTCCAATGGAACGGACTTTTTGGTTGTTCAAGGAACGACGGGAGAATCTCCAACTTTGGATATGTCTGAAAAACTTGAAATACTTGATACGGTAAAAGGTGTGAACAACGGCAGAGTGCCTGTAGTATTCGGAGTAGGTGGAAATAATACACAAAACGTCGCTAAAACACTTTCAGGTCTACCATCGGGTATTGACGGAATTTTATCTGTTTCACCATATTATAATAAACCAATTCAGAAAGGAATTATTGAACACTACAAAGTGCTTTCTGCCTCAACGGATTTACCTATAATTCTATACAATGTACCTGGAAGAACCGGGTCAAATATGACAGCCGCGACAACTCTTGAGTTAGCGGAGATAGAAAATATTGTTGCTGTAAAAGAGGCCTCAGGTAATATGGGGCAGATCATGGAGATTTTAAGGCAACGTCCTGAAGGTTTTGGTGTATTATCTGGCGATGATGCGCTTACACTGCCAATGATCGCTTGTGGAGCTGATGGTGTGATTTCGGTTGTTGTGAACGCTTTTCCAAAGCGCTTCAATGAAATGGTGCATACCGCATTGTCAGGAGATCTGGAGAGATCAAGAACGGCACATTACGATCTTTTGCCGGTGACAGACATGTTCTTCGAAGAAGGGAATCCTGGAGGTGTTAAAGTAAGCCTTGAGGTTCAGGGAATGATGAAACAAAATATGCGTCTTCCGTTATATCCGGTATCCGAAGGTTTATACAACAGAATTAAATTGGAGACAAATCGTCTTCTTAGCCTATGAGTAAAGCAGAAGCGATCTTTAAGGAAGTAGATAAGGCTAAACGCATTGTAATTACCTCTCACAGATCTCCGGATGGGGATTCAATGGGGTCTTCTGCTGCTCTTTATCACGTTTTAAAGAAAATGGGCAAGAATGCTGTTGTCTGTCATCCCGATCATTGTCCTGCATTTCTCGAATGGGTAATGGAAGGTTGTGAATGGTATACGCACGAATTGGCGCCAGATAAGGTAGAAGAGTTGATGTCAGAAGCTGACCTTATCTTCTGTTTAGATTACAATGGTCCTGATAGAATGGGCCATGGTATGGCTGACTTATTGCGTAAATCAAACGCAGTTAAAATTATGCTCGATCATCATCCGCATCCGGATGACTTTGTTGACATCGCAGAATCACGTATTACCGAAGGTTCTACTTGTCAGATCTTGTTTGATGTAATTGAGGAAGCAGGGAAGTTGAATTACCTGGACGTTTCATCCGGAGAGGCTATCTATCTCGGTATAATGACAGATACAGGAGCATTCCGTTTTTCGTCTGTTAATCCGAAAACACATGAGATCATCTCTCACCTGATGAAAATAGGTGTAAACAATACTGCTGTTCATGAGCGCACTTTTGATAATGTACGAGTAGATCGATTGCGCCTACAGGGATATGCTATTTCAAACAAGCTTGAGATCATTCAGCATTTCCACATTGCATATATTTCATTGTCGGAGGAAGAATTAAATCGTTTTCACTACAAGAAAGGCGACACAGATGGATTGGTCAATATGGCGCTTTCTGTCGAAGGAATAAAGGTTGCAGCATTCTTTTCGGAGAAAGATGGCCAGATCAAGATTTCTTTCAGGTCAAAGGGCACGATTCCAGTCAATGGAATTGCAAAAGAGTTTAATGGAGGAGGGCATATTAATGCAGCGGGCGGTGCCAGTCAGGCGAGCATGGAAGATACGATCAAGCATTTCAAGGCGTTAATACCGAAATACTTTAATGGTTTAAATGCGGAATAAAAGATTACTCATATCACTCGTTCTTGGTGTTCTATTACTGATAGGGGTCTACTTCTATTTGGATAATGCCGGTTATTTTAAGGAAGAAACAGGTCAGCCGGATATTAACTGGTCTAAGGCTCAATCAACCGCATTGGGAAAGGAGCTTGCGATTCAGGAGGAATTGGATATTAAGATCTTTTTAGAGGCGCATAAGGATTGGGATATGATCAGAACGGGAAGTGGCTTGCGCTATGAGATTCTCGAGCATGGAGATGGCGATTCTATAAGGGCAGGAGATCGTGCAGAGATCGAATACGAGATCAAACAACTGAACGGCAAGCTTTGCTCACGAACGGAAAGTGACGAATACGAGGAGTTTGATGTTGATAAAAGTGAGATCGAGAGTGGGATTCAGGAGGGTATCAAACACCTGAAAGTTGGAGATCGGGCTAGATTCATTATTCCAAGTCACCTGGCGCATGGATTGGTTGGGAATATGGATAATGTTCCGCCACTAACAACATTGTGGGTGGAGATTAATGTTTTAGGAAAAGTTGAATGATGAAAAGATTTGAGATATTCTTTATCATGGTGATGGTATTTGCAGCTTGCGATACAACCGGCGTTAAAAAAGAAGAAGGAGGGAATAAACCTGCTTCAGATTTGATCAATGGAAATAAGCAAGGAGGAGAAAGTGATAATTCTTTCGAAAACAATGGTGAAGTGAAGGATGAAGTAACACTTTCTAACGGATTGAATATCAAATGGTATAAGCATGGAGAAGGCGCTAAGCTTGCTGATTATGATATGGTAAGGATCGACTATAAAGTTCGTCTTAAAAATGGAGAAGTGATCGATGGTAACCACTTGCTCAATAAACCGAATATGTTGTTTATGATCGGGTTTGGGATGCAAACTCCGGGATGGGATATCGCATTGAAGGAATTGAAAGTGGGTGATGAAGCAGAGATCTTTATCCCTAGCAAGCTTGCAAGAGGTGAAAAAGAGGTTAAGGGATTGTTTCCAGCCAATTCAGACAATATACTTAAGATCAAAATTATTGAGAAGGCTTCTCCTACATGGGAAGTAGATGGTAATCGTGTTTGGGTTTTCGAAGAGAATAAAAAGAACAAGATGAAATTTGATGAGGGTAAACAGATCGAATTTCATACAATGGCATTTACTCCATCAAACGCTCTTTATATCAACACATTTAGGGATAATAACCCTTTTAAAATGAAGTTGGAGGATTACGGTTTAGTTCCAGGACTAAAGAAATCGTTAATTAATGCAAAAAAAGCAGACAGAATGTACGTCTACGTACCATCCGAGGAAGCCTATGGAAACAAGGGTTACCTTGATTTGGTTAAGCCGAACGAGCCTATTCTGTACAACATTTTGGTGATGGATGTTGCTTTAGATGCTCAATAATACTGTTATCTTTGCAACCGAAGCAATAAAGAACTGAATAAACCAGAAATGCGTTTTACTCTCCTTTTTCTTTCTACTTTTTCCTCAATGTTCCTGTTTGGGCAGAAGATCATTGATTCCCTGATCACAGAAGATGGGAAGATATTGATCTACGAGAATCGAACCTGGACATATGAACATGACCGTAATTTTGACGGTATCTTGAATCCTATGCTCCACGAGCAAATTGTTGCTGATACGAACATCAATTTCGTGCAAACTTGGGATCAGGATATCTGTTACACATCAAATTTGGAGAATGATGTAAACCAGATTAGGGATACGTTTTGGTTGTGTTTGGAGGATGGAGAGTCTTCTGCTTTTAAAATGCCTTTTGACGGCAGAGTGACTTCGAGTTTCGGATGGAGAAGAGGAAGAAATCATAATGGTACAGATATCGACCTTGAAACGGGGGATACAGTTAGAGCTGCATGGTCAGGCAAGATCAGGTATGCGAAGTACAACACTAGTGGATTTGGGAATCTGGTGATCATTCGGCATTATAACGGTTTGGAAACGTTTTATGCACACTTAAGCAAACATTTGGTGGTTCCTAATCAGATCGTAGAGGCGGGTGATCCTATTGGACTTGGTGGGAATACAGGTCATTCCTATGGTTCACACTTGCATTTTGAGGTTCGTTTCTATGATATTCCGATCGATCCGGAGAAGATCATTGATTTTGAAGGTAAGTCCGTGCGCGATGAAAATTTACTAGTTCACCGAGGTTTATTCAGACCGGGAACAAGTACAACGACGACATTGGCAACGACAACAACATCAGGTGCCCAATATTACAGAATACGATCTGGAGATACGCTTTCTTCAATAGCAGCCAGAAATAGAACCACCGTATCGAAGATCTGTCAGTTGAACGGAATACGTCCGACAACAGTGCTTCAGATTGGACGTAACCTTCGAATTCGTTAATTTCACTGAATGAAAAAGACCCTTTTTACTTTTCTCGGTATTGCTTTGCTGTACAGTTGTTCCGACTACAACGCCGTGGTGAAGTCTGATGATTACGTACGCAAATATGAGCTTGCCAACGAGATATACGAAAAAGGAACTCGACCAAAATTGGATAAGAATGGCAATCCGAAGGTGGATGGCGATGGCGATGTAAAAGTAAAATCGAATACCTTACTACGTAGCATTACACTTTATGAGCAGGTATATGAGCGTATGCCTAAAGCGCCGGAAGGTGAGGATTCATATTTCAAGATCGGAAAGGCTTATTACATGGCTGGTGATTACTACATGGGTGGGTATTATTTAGGAGTATTTCCAAAGCGTTTCCCATTTAGTCCAAGAGCTGAAGAAGCTATGTTCCTGAGTGCAATGTGTAGTGTACATAATTCTCCGTCTTATTCATTGGATCAATATGAAACGGAGATAGCGATCGCGAATCTGCAGGGATTCCTTACCAATTACCCGAATTCAGTGCTTGTAGACTCATGTAATCATATTATTGACCGATTGTACTACAAATTAGAGAAGAAGGATTACGAGGCGGTTATGCTATACAATAGAACGTCTCAATACAACGCAGCGGTAACAACTGCAGCCACTTTTTTAGCAGACCATCCGATGTCTGAATTTGAAGAAGAAGTCTTTTTTGTTCTTGTAGATAACTCAATACTTTTAGCACGAAACAGTATTGAAAACAAAAAAAAGGAACGAATTGAAAATGCTATCGAAAGATATCGTAACTTTGCAGCTCGCTATCCCGAGTCCAATAAGCTCAAAGGACTTTCTTCACGAATTGAAGAGTTAGAGTTTATGTTGAAGGAAATCGAGGCGCGTACAAATTGATTTGTTATGAGTTTTAAGAACAGTACAGCTGAAAAAACAACTATCACGAGAGATCTAATCGATCTAGAACACAGTACGGATAATATCTATGAGTCTATCGTAATGATAGCTAAACGTGCTAATCAGATCAACGTTGATCTTAAAGAGGAGCTTACACAAAAGCTTCAGGAGTTCGCATCTTCAACAGATAATCTGGAGGAGATTTTTGAGAACCGTGAGCAGATCGAGATCTCTAAATTTTATGAGCGTCTTCCTAAGCCGGTAGCAATTGCTATTGATGAAATGTTGAAAGACGAGATCTACGCAAGAAATCCAGAAGAAAAGTAATCCCACATGAAGGGGAAGCGAGTCCTTCTCGGAATTACAGCAGGTATTGCAGCTTACAAAACAGCATACCTGGTTAGAATATTAAAGAAAAAAGGGGCAGATGTCAAATGTATAATGACACCTGCCTCTTCTGATTTTATAAGCCCCTTGGTGCTTTCTACCTTGTCCGGTCATCCTGTATCTATTGAGTTTTGGAACAAAAAAGATGGTACGTGGAATAATCATGTTGAATTAGCGCTTTGGGCAGATGTAATGTTAATTGCCCCTCTAACGGCTAACAGCCTGTCGAAAATTGCGCATGGAGCATGTGATAATCTTTTGTTGGCCACCTATTTATCGATGAAGTCCTCAACCATAGTGGCTCCCGCGATGGATCTGGACATGTATGCTCATCCAACTACCAAGGAAAATTTGTCGAGGATTGCTAAACATGGAGTTACGATCATACCTGCCGAGGAAGGGGAGCTTGCGTCAGGACTGCACGGTGAAGGAAGGATGGCAGAACCGGAAACGATTGCAGCTTTTCTGGAAGATTACTTTGCAAAGCGTAAAGATCCTGTTTTAGGAAATAAGCATGTATTGATTACTGCAGGACCTACATTTGAGGCTATTGATCCAGTTCGGTTTATTGGAAATCAT
This sequence comes from Bacteroidota bacterium, assembly GCA_006226555.1. Lineage (GTDB taxonomy): Bacteria > Bacteroidota > Bacteroidia > Flavobacteriales_D > Crocinitomicaceae > UBA4466. The sequence goes on along the minus strand of SBGS01000287.1, from coordinate 2,419 downwards.
TCTTCTGGAAAAATGGGATATGCTATTGCGAACAGGTTTTTATACTTGGGGGCAAAAGTTACCTTGATCTCAGGTCCAACTAATCTTGATCTTGAGCATCCTGAGCTCAAATTGATTCGCGTTAACTCAGCGGACGAAATGTTGTCAGAGGTCCAAAAGGAATGGAGTCATGCGGATATAGGTGTTTTTGCAGCAGCAGTTGCAGATTACAAACCTGTAAATCGATCAAAGCAGAAAATAAAGAAGTCTGAGAATGAACTTGAGCTAACGCTGGTAAAGAATCCCGATATTCTAAAATGGGCTGGAGAGAATAAGAATAGTCATCAGGCATTGATCGGCTTTGCTCTTGAAACGGAGAATGTTGTTGACAATGCTAAGGGCAAACTTGTAGCGAAAAATCTTGACATGATCGTGGTGAATACGCCAAATGATGAAAATGCAGCATTCGGTTATGACACAAATAAAATTACTATTTTAGATAGGCACAATAATCAGGAAGACTTTGAGTTAAAGTCAAAGGAATTGGTGGCTGTAGATATTATTGAGCACCTGAAAAAAATATTGAAATGAAGGGGATATTAGTAGCGTTGTTTTCCGGTCTTTTCCTAACGCTGTCGGCACAGGAATTGAACTGTCAGGTGAGCATCATAACGGATGCAAAATTGGAAGTAACCAGTGTTGAGCAGGAAGTGTTTCAGCAATTGGAACAAACCATCTATGAGATGATGAACAATACGCAATGGACGAAAGACAAATTTACAGTTGAAGAGCGCATTAATTGTAATATCCAATTGCAGATCAGAGAAATTCCTTCACCGGGCACTTACTCAGGTTCAATGCAAATACAGGTGTCAAGACCGGTGTTCAATTCGAGTTATAATACGACATTATTCAACTTTCAGGATGACGATATTACGTTCAACTTTTCTCGTAATTCCGTGCTTGTATATGCACCTAACCAGTTTAGAGATAATCTAACATCCATTCTTGCTTTTTACGCGTATTTTATTCTGGGAATGGACTACGACTCATTCTCAATGAAAGGTGGGACAAAGTACTTCAATGAGGCCCAACAGATCGTTACGAATGCTCAGGCATCAGGATTTGCAGGGTGGAAATCAAATGAGCGAAATCGTGCCAATCGCTATTGGTTAGTGGATAATATTCTGCACGAGTTGTTTTCACCACTGAGAGAGTGCATCTATGACTATCACAGAAAGGGATTGGATGTAATGTACGACGATCCGATAGTAGCAAGAAACGAAGTTTACAATGCACTTAACAAATTGACCAAGGTAGTTTCTTCGAGACCGAATTCACTGAATCTTCTGAACTTTGTACAAGCTAAATCAAACGAGCTCAAAAGTATGTATGCAGATGCAGAGGTTTCTGATAAAAACAACATCGTTAATCTACTGAAGCGTCTGGATCCGGCCAATTCCTCTAAGTATCAAGAAATATTAGAGTAAATGCTTAAATCGCTCAGCATCGATAATTTTGCACTGATCGATAAATCATTGATCAATTTTAATCCGGGTTTTACTGTAATTACAGGTGAAACAGGATCGGGAAAATCTATTCTGCTGAATGCTCTGAATCTTATTTTGGGAGAAAGAGCGGATTTTGGAGTTATTGGTCCAAGAAAAGATAAAGCCATTGTCGAAGCCACATTAAATCTCAAAGGTTTTGGTCTAAGCGCATTCTTTGAGCTGAATGATTTAGATTACAGTGATGAAACAGTAATTAGAAGAGAGATAAGTAAAGAGGGGAGATCGCGAGCATTCATAAATGATACGCCCGTTCAGTTAAATATTCTGAGAGAATTAGGAAGTAGACTGATCCATATTCATTCTCAATACAACACTCTGGAGCTTAAAGATCAACGATTTCAATTAGAGATCCTGGATATTTTGGCCGGTACAAGTGCAAAAAGAGATCAGTTTACCGTGCTTTACAAGCAGATCCAAGACTTGCGATCAAAAAGAGATGCCATACAGGCAGATTTGGCCAAAGCACGTCAGGAAGAGGATTATAATACGTTTCAATTGAATGAACTTTCTTCTCTGAATCTGGACTCAACTAACTATAAGGAACTGGATGAGCGCTTTAAAATATACGAATCGGCAGATGAGCTAAGAACCATCTTAGGAGCTTTATCGGCATTGGGGAATGCTGATTCAGGATTTCTTATTCAGCTTCGTGAACTAAAATCAAAATTTTCAAAGAAAAGAGGACTTAGTGATGCAATTGATCAGCTCATAGATCGTGTAGACAATTTGTTGATCGAGATGTCAGACATAAACCTGGAAGCCGAAAAGGAGCTTAATAAACTGGAAACAGATCCTGCAGAAATGTCAAGGATTTCAGGACTTCTGGATGAATACAATCGATTACTCTTTAAATACAAATTGCACGACCA
>SBGS01000302.1 GCA_006226555.1 Bacteroidota bacterium | reverse complement strand
ACACTATCCTATGCTTCCTCTCGTTTTCAGTGGGGCAATTTGATCAGCTCTGAACCCTCTCGTTTTATTGATGAAATTCCGGGACAATTCTTAAAGTTTGATACACCTCAACGTGCCGCTGGACGATCATTGACAGGAGGAAGAACCGGATACGATGAATCTTTTAGCGGAGGACTTAACAAAAGGCCTGTACCTCCTAAACTGAGCTCTCTGAGTAGTCTACAATCAAAACCCTCTGCTAAGCGTTCGGGTGATGTTCAATTAAAAGTTGGATATAACGTAGAACATGATCGTTTTGGAAAAGGTAAAGTAACAAAACTTGAAGGATCAGGTCCTGATACAAAAGCTACCATTTTCTTTCCCAGACACGGCGCTAAAACTGTCCTCCTTCGCTTCGCAAACCTCACGGTACTAGACGAAAATTAGGCTTCACGGAACTTTTTAATGGCTTTTTACGTCTAATAAAGAACAAAAGCCTACACTATGAGAAACTTTTTGTTCTTTACGTTCATTGTAAGCGTTCAATCCTTTCTTTTTGGTCAGATACGCTTTACGACGCTCGAGTACCCGAATGGATTAAAGTATCCAAAAGCAGTTTACACAAACAATACAGCGATCGAAGACTCTGTCAATAATATCATCCATCGAAAGGTGGGTGATCTTGAAACCAGTGATTTTTGCATTGGCGATTTCGGTTTTGTGCAAAAAGGATCGCATTTACAAATCTTGTTTATGTGTAATTGTATAGATATGCCAAAAACAGAACATCGCTATGCTTTTATTGATCTGGATAAAGGTATCGAAGTACCATTTTATGAGGTATTTGAGGACAAAAGCCGGGAAAAAGCACTTGGTGTAATACGTTCTTCCATTCAAAAAGCGAATGTTGCCGATGCAAATTGTTCGGGTGCAATTAAAGATCTTGGGGATAATCCTAATTGGGAGCAATTAAATATCCGCCTAACAAAAGATGGCATTGAGATCAGACCTGCGGTAAACAGCGATTGTGAACCTCATCCGATCCGTGTTCCATATGCAGAGTTGTCTGAGTTTTTTAAGTATCGATTTATCTAGAAAGGATAACCAATTCCGAAATGATATCTGATCTTGAATGGATTGGGAGTTGAAACAGGAATATAACCCAATTCGTCCTTAACGTACTGATAATAGTCGGTATGATCATTCCATACCCATTGTGTACCGACCGGCAATGACGGATTCCTGACCGGAACAGCGATGTCCAATCGGAATATAAAGTACTCGAAGTCTATTCTTATACCTACCCCTGAAGACACCATCAGTTGTTTATACCAGTCTGATGTAATATTACCACCGAGACGATTTGGATCTTCAGAAAAAGTCCAAATATTTCCGGCGTCCATAAAAAATGCTGCCTTAAAGAAGGAGTTGATCGGGAATCGCCATTCTGCAGAACCTCCCAGCTTAAAATTACCAAGTTGAGTAATTGTGCGATTCGTATCCAGGTAGTACTTATAAACACCTGGACCCATTGTTCGAGCAGGCCATCCACGAATATCATTTGCTCCACCGGCAAAGAAACTGTAATCGTACGGTAGCGAATTCTCTGAATTCCCGTAAGGAACCCCAGCTCCGAGCATAACCCTGAAATTCATGCTTCTTTCTTTTGAGAATGGCTGAGAAAAAACAAATTCATTATCCACGCGCATAAACTGCGAATACGCCACACCATTAATTCCATACTTTCCGTTCTGAAGAGTATCCTGAATATCCCTAAACATGGAAAGAACATTACCAGCCGGATCAACGATCGTACTATAGAACATTTGAAACTTATGACGTCTATTCAATTTCTCCGAAATATTGTACTCGTATTTAAATCGCCAATCTTGCCAAACAAACTGATTGCTGTACGCATCAAAGATGAATAGGTCATTAAGATCTTTCAGCTTGGTATCAAATTCATCCGTTTTGTCTATCGAAATGAATTTAATTACAGAAACCAAGGGAAACCCAACTTGAAAACGATGTGTTCTTCGTACAATAAACTCCCAATCATAACTCAACTGAAAAGTTCCTCTTGTAAATTCCTGTCTATCCTGATAATTATAAGCTGTCCCTATAATTGTCTGTGGTCTCCTTTTTCGCGCAAGCTTAGTCGAACGAAAAGGAAAGAAACCAGGTACTTCCAACTGTATCGTCGGACTGATCTCGATCGTATTCAGGCTTCTTTCGGATGTTTGGATCACTTCTCCGTTCTGTTCTTGTAACACGGGTGGTTGAGATTCAAGACCGCCAGATATACCGATCTTAAGATGTTCTGCTCCACCAAAAAGGTTTTTATTGACAAACTGAACATTTGCACTAACCCCCAGGAAACCATTGGAGTTTGTCGCTCTCGGCTCGAAAGAGAAGCTTTGTCGTTTTCCACGCATCATATAATGATGTACCTCGATTGACCCATGCTCTTTATCTTCGGTGATCTTGGTCTTTATCTCATTGAACATATCAAGACCTCTCAATCGGTTGTAAGTAGCCTCCATGTTCTTTTCATAGTATTTCTCCCCGCCATACACGTAACTATATATTTCAAACACTCTAGGCTTTAGATAAAGTTTTCCGTTATATAGGAAGATCATATCAGGATTCACCTCTCCGAGTTTCGCATCCCTGACATTGACGTAGGCCAGCGTATCAAAAGTATGCAGGAACTCCTTATCGTAATCCGGCAACCTTCTCTCCGATACCTTTGTAAAGTAATCTCCCTCTAAATGCACAGTGTCCGGCATGTGGAAGTATACATTTTCGATCATGTATTTCTTGTAGGGTATGAATGAAACAGAATCCTTGTATTCCAGATATGTCACAACCCTGTCCCCGATCTCAACTCCTAACTTCACCTTCATGTTCGTGTAGTTCGTATCCACTATGTAACGTACACTTTTGGGGCTAAAACCATAAAAGGATGAATCCCTCATGAATTTGGAAATATCTGAGCGATGATCATCCAGGAGATCGGCATCAAAAGGCTTGCCAATGAGAGGTTTATCTTGTTTCGAGTCAATGAAAAGTTGATAATGTTGTGCGACTTCCTTATTCGGACAAATGAGGTAAACCGAATCGATCATGTATCTTTCACCCGTACTGATCAAATAATTGGCCACACACTTTTTCTCTCCTGAAAACTCAACTATCCCATTTACATCTCCATAGTAATAACCTTTCTTCTTCAGATAGGCATTAAGTTGTTCAATAGATTTCAAAAACTGCGTGGAATCAAAGATCACAGGAGGTCTACCGATCTTATACTTATACCACTCGCGAATAAACATTTGAGGGTCTGCTGTATCCTTTAAATGAACAGTTTTGTGCGTATATAGCTTATTTCCTTTTTTACGTGCCCTTTCAACTCGTCTAGAATTTATTCGGTCTTCACGAATCAATCGCTTTTTATTCTTCTCCCTAAGCTGAATGTTCTTTCTTTGACGTTTGTCCGCTACTTTAACGGAATCGATGACATTATAAGCCATTAATCGCCATTTAACCCCAAATCTCTTATAGTTTGGCTGTTGTCGGATAATACCATCTATATCCTCACGACTCAATTTATCCCCAACTATGGCAACATCATTTTTCTCCAGCAAATACTTATTAGCAGGAACATTTCTTGTTGTATTGCATGCCGCAAGAAGAACCCCGAACAAAAGGAAAATGATATTATTGAACCGAATTAGTGGCAATTGAATAATTTTGACCAAAATTAAGAAAAGCTACGATGGTTTCTCTGTCTAAAAATAAGAATAAGCTCATACGGTCGTTATCGCAAAAAAAATACCGCGATCGCGAAGGATTATTTGTTGTCGAAGGAGATAAGATCGTTGAAGAAGTATTACGTGATCACAGAGATAGTATAGATTGCATCGTGAGCACTCATGAGCTGAATTACACCGGAATCGATTGTTTTTTGGTTTCTGACCAGGAAATGAAACAGCTCACTGCTTTTAAAACACCATCAAAAATATTAGCAGTAGTCAGAAAACCGATCTTTGAAAATCAACTTGATGGTCTGGTGGTTGTACTTGATGACATTCAAGATCCCGGAAATTTGGGAACCATTATTCGTACCTCTGAATGGTTCGGTGTAAAAACGATCGTTTGCAGCAAAAACACCGTTGATTGTTTCAATCCGAAAGTGATCCAATCTTCTATGGGGGCAATTTTTCGTATAAACATTCGATACGAGAATTTGGTTGAGATCCTACCAACTAAAAAACACGTTTATGGCGCTCTTTTAGAAGGTAACAGTATCTATAACACGCAACTAAACGAAGACTCATTTCTTATCATCGGTAATGAAGGAAATGGAATTTCTGATGAGATCAAAGCTTTTATTACAACACCGGTGAAGATTCCTCAGTTTGGGAGCTCTGAATCTTTGAATGCTGCCATCGCTTGTGGCATTTTCCTATCACACTTCAGAGCCTAGTTCTTCTGATATCTCATCAACGATCTTCATTCCGTCGATAGCTGCGCTGATTATTCCTCCTGCGTAACCTGCTCCTTCACCACATGGATATAATCCTACAAGTTCTGGATGCATGAATTTTTCATTTCTTGGGATCAAGACAGGTGAGGAAGTTCTCGATTCAGGAGCATGTAAAACTGCTTCATTCGTGAGGAAACCCTTCATTTTTCTTCCAAAATCCATGAATCCCTTTCGGAGTGAATCTGAAATCAATGAGGGTAGCACTTCATTGAGATTTACGCTTACCAGACCTGGTTTATAACTTGTCTGAGGAAGATCTTTGGATACTCTATTATTGATGAAATCCATGAGTCTTTGTGCCGGTACACGCTGGGTTTTTCCGGCTGCTTCCCAACATTTCTGCTCTACAGCTTTTTGAAAGTTAAGACATACAAATGGATCATTCGGATCACCCAGGTCTTCTGGTAATACAGAAACTACAATACCTGAGTTGGAATATGGATTATTCCTTTTCGAAGGCGACCAACCATTGGTGACAACTTCTCCTTCACCGGTTGCACATGGAGCAACAATACCTCCCGGACACATACAAAACGAATAGACACCATGATCATTCGCTTGTGTAACTAAACTGTAGGAAGCCGGAGGAAGATATTCATCGTTCAATCTGCCGTGATACTGGATCTGATCGATCAACTCCTGACTGTGCTCAATACGAACTCCTAGAGCAAAGCCTTTAGCTTCCAACTTTAGTCCTTTATCATTCAGCAGATAAAAAATATCTCTCGCAGAATGTCCAGTGGCTAATATCACATGCTGACATTCCATTTCACGCCCATCTTCCAAAATCAATCTGCTGATAGCATTTTTATTTATTTCGAAATCTACGAGCTTGGCGTTAAAATGAACCTCGCCACCACATGAAATGATCTTTTCCCGCATCGCGACAATTATCTGCGGAAGTTTATTTGTACCGATATGGGGATGGGCATCTACCAATATATCCGGGTCAGCACCAAAGTGAACAAACAACTCTAATGCGCGCTTTATATCCCCTCTTTTCTTTGAGCGTGTATACAACTTACCGTCTGAATAAGTACCTGCACCACCTTCACCAAAACAATAATTGGATTCCGTATTCAGTTCCATATCACGGTTTAGCTTCGCAAGGTCTCTGCGCCGTGTTCGCACATCTTTACCTCTCTCCAAAATTATTGGCTTAAGTCCCTTTTCAATACAGCGCAATGCCGCAAACAAACCTGCGGGACCGGAACCAACAATATGAACAGGAGGAGCTGATACAACATTGCGCTCTTCGAAAGGTTCTAACTGGGTGAATTCTAATTCCGAATCAACAACTTCAAACGAACAATTGATCCTAATATTGGGCTTTCTCGCATCTATTGATCTACGAACCCATTTGTAATAAAAGTCTGTATTTCTTGTCCAGCTTAATTTACTTTTGATCATTTGCCGGATAGCAGTGTCATTTACAGCTTCTTCCGGACTTAGCTGAAACTGCAAAAGGTCTTTCATTATCCTTCAAAAATGATTGAGAACCACCAAACCTTGTTATGAAGGGACTGAATAGGGTCAGCAATAAACGTTCCGTCCTGAACAAAGGTATTTCTAAAACCGTAAGAATATTTCAGTTCCAAACCAAATTTGAAATATGGCGCAAACAACTCAATTCCACCCCCTACTTGTCCCTGAAAATCATGTTTACGGATCTTAATGAACGGATCTATGTAATCTTGAGAAGCTTGTTCCTGTGACTGAAGATCAAGGGTGTATTGTCCACCCATCAATACATATGCTGCAAAATTGTTCAAACGCAATGTCCTGAATTGTAGCATTAACGGAAAATCCAGATTTGTAGAATTAATGCGTTCTTCGTTCAGGTAATCTTCCGTCTCAGTTGGATCGGGATTAACAAATACATAATTCAATACTCTTTCCTGAAAGGAAATGGTCGGTATAAAACGCAATCGAACAACCGGGTGTCCGAGCTTCATAGTTGATACGATCCCAACCTGACCTCCTGGAGAAGATTTGTGTGTAAGGGATTTCAGACCATATTGATTGTACGCATCAAGCTTCTGTTCCAACGAAAAATCGGCACTATTACCTCCTAGCATGAACCCGAAATGGATCAGTTTCTCATCAAATCGCCTATAGTTCATAGGACGCTCTTTTTGAGCAAATAGTGTTGTCACACACATTATCGAAATGATATGAAGAATAAGGCGATTCATGCTCCTAATAACGGAATATCAGTTAAATCATTGTATTAGGGCTTGACTCCCGTATAAATAGTTGCAATACCTCCGGAAACCGGAATACCTTTCACATCGGTGTATCCCACCTTTTTCAAAATATCAAGAAATTCTTTTCCCTCTGGAAATGCTTCCACTGATTCAGGAAGGTATGCATATGCACGTTCATCTTTCGATATTGACTTTCCTAAAAGAGGAATAACGCGCTTAGAATAAAATCCGAAGGTTTGTTTTACAGGAAATTTTTTTGGCTTGGAGAACTCAAGAATAACCGCTTTACCTCCCTTACGTAATACGCGAAGCATATCGCCCAAACCTTTCTCAAGATTTTCAAAATTACGTACACCAAAACCAACCGTGATCCCATCAAAGCTATTGTCATCAAACTTCAACTCTTCCGAATCACCCAGCTCCATTTTAATGATCTCGGCAACACCCTTTCGCTTCATTTTCTCGATCCCTACATTAAGCATACCTTGAGAAATATCCACTCCAACGATCTCTTCCGGTTTTAACCTTAGTGATGACAAAGCGAAATCACCTGTACCAGTCGCAATGTCCAGAATGCGTTTTGGATTAACTTCCCTCAACTCTTTGACGGCGCGTTTTCTCCATAACTTATCGATCCCGAGTGAAAGAAAATGATTTAGAAAATCATAACGTCCAGAAATGTTGTTGAACATTTCTGCTACTTCTTCCTTTTTCGACTTATTATCCTGATTGTAAGGTTTTACTGCTTTTTTCTCTCCCATCACGCTATACCTAATTGGTTTCAGAAATTATGTATTCATGGTTTTGATCGTTTCCGAAAGAAGACGATCTCTATCTATTGGAACAACACCTCTATGCTCGCAAACGAGTCCACCTGCCAGATTTGCAATCTGTGCCACCTCAAGTCCGGATAAACCGGCACTGAGACAAAGAGTTGCAACGGCAATTACCGTATCACCTGCCCCACTCACATCTGAAATGGACCTTCTATGAGCAGGCAGGTAGTGTTTACCATCCCCATCTTTCATGAAAACTCCATGTTCGGAAAGTGTAACGAAGGTGTATGTGTTGTTCAATTTATTTTCAAGCTCTGCTACAGCAGATTCAAACTGAGAACGATCTTCAGAAAATTCGATCAACCTCCCCAATCCTTCACTTAATTCTTTCAAATTCGGTTTAAACAAGGTAACACCTGTGTAATTCAAGAAGTTTTCAAATTTAGGATCAACAGTAGTCAATACGCCGTTCTCTTTCGCTATTTCGATCAAGCGACGAATAACTTCAGCCGTCAGAGTGCCTTTATTGTAATCTTCAAAAATCAATGCATCAACTCCCTTTTTGATAAGAGACTCTACTTTTTGAACCAGCTGGTCCTCTTGTTCAGTGGATAAATTCTGAATCATCTCTTCATCCACTCTCAGCAGCTGCTGATTATTCCCAATGACTCTCGTTTTAACGGCAGTTACCCGATCAGCAAAACGTATGATACCTTCATTGGTAAGACCTTCATTTTTTAACAAGCGATCAAAACGATCTGCACCACCATCGTCCCCTACAACAGTACACAATATCGGTTCCGCTCCCATGGCTTTGATATTCATCGCTACATTGGCTGCTCCCCCGAGTCGCTCTTCTCTTGCTTGAAGATTTATGATAGGAACCGGTGCTTCAGGAGAGATCCGACTAACTTTACCTTTCAGATAAGCGTCGATCATTACGTCTCCGACAATTAGGATACGCTTTGATTTAAAACTCCCAAAGATCGCTTCAACATTCATTTAACTCAATTTTGACAATGCTTCCTTAATTCGCTTCATTGCTTCATTCAACACTTCTTCTGATGCAGCGTATGAAATCCTGATACAGTTAGGATCACCAAATGCCTCTCCAGTTACCAGGGCAACCAATCCTTCATCAAGCAAATACAAAGAAAGATCATTTGCACTATTGATGGTATACGAACCGTATGATTTACCAAAGAACGAAGAAATATCCGGAAAAACATAAAATGCTCCTTGAGGTCTGTTCGCTTTCACACCAGGAATTTCATTTAATGCATTCAAGACAAGCTCTCGTCTACTTTCAAAAGCTTTAACCATGTCTTTCAATACAGCAGGATCAGCATCAACTGCTGCAATCGCAGCGCGTTGTGTAATCGAACATGTACCGGATGTAAATTGTCCTTGTACTTTGTTACAAGCTGAAGCAATATCCTTGTGAGCGCCGATATATCCTAAACGCCATCCGGTCATAGCCCAAGCTTTTGAAACACCATTTATCGTCACGACGCGATCATATATATCTTCAAACTGAGCAAGACTCTCATGTTTCGATGAGAAATTGATATGCTCATAGATCTCATCACTTATAGTAACGATGCGCTCGTGCTTCACTAACACATCGGCCAGTTCACGCAGCTCATCCTTCGTGTAAACAGAACCTGTAGGATTACACGGTGTTGAGAAGATCATCATCTTCGTCTTTGGAGTAATGGCTTCACTTAATTGTTTCCCATTGATCTTAAAATCCTGATCGATTCCGGCAGAAATTACAACAGGAACACCTCCGGCAACCTTAACGATCTCATAATAAGATACCCAGTATGGAGCAGGAATGATCACCTCATCCCCCTCGTCAACCAAACTCATGACCACATTGGCTATAGATTGTTTAGCCCCTGTGGATACAACGATCTGATCCGGCGTATAATTCAACCCGTTATCACGTTTGAATTTACGACATATTGCCGCTCTAAGGTCGTCATAACCTGGTACGGGCGTATACATCGTGTAATTTTCATCAAGCGCTTTTTTAGCTGCATCCTTGATAAAATCAGGTGTAAAAAAATCAGGTTCTCCAAGACTCAAGGAGATGACATCTTTACCTTGTGCCTTTAGTTCACGGCTTTTTCGTGACATAGCGATGGTAGCTGATTCTTCCATCGATTTTATGCGTTCAGAAAGTTGGATCATGGTATTTCTTGATTACGCGTGCAAAACTACAATAAACATGGTAAGTATGCACGTGATCTTGCCGAATCGTTTTAAAAATGTTCGTAAAATGATCTTTTTCACAATTTGGGTATCTGAAAGAGAATAAACAGTAATTTCGTGTTGGTGGCAGAAGAAAAGTTCATAGACGTTGAGCGATTGATCGCCAGTAAGAGTCCCAAGACGCTCAAGCGCCTTCCTGGATTCGTAATCCGCTATCTGAAACGCATCCTGCATCAGAACGAAGTCAACGATTTTATTGGTAAAAACAAGGACCTTTACGGAATTGATTTCTGTGATGCCATCATTGATCATTTTCAGATACAGACAGAAATCATTAACCAAGACAGAATTCCTAAATCCGGCAAGATCGTGATCGTGATGAATCATCCTTTGGGAGGAATGGATGCCATTGCATTGGTTTCAGCTCTTCGCGAGCATAGAAGCGATCTTAAATTTGTCGTCAATGACCTACTGATGAATCTCGAGAATCTTCGTGAGCTATTTGTCGGTGTGAATAAACATGGTAGATCCGGAGTTAGTCTAAAGGAAAAAATAGATGAGCTCTTCGAATCCGACAACGCCGTCTGTATTTTCCCGGCAGGTATGGTCAGTCGGAAATACCAGCGTAAGATCCAAGACTTCGAATGGAAAAAGACATTTGTGAAGTATGCGAAAATGCATGGGCACGATGTCATCCCCATTTACATTGATGGAAAATTGAGCAAGTTTTTCTACAGACTATACAGTATTAGAAAATTCTTGGGCATAAAAACGAATGTTGAGATGCTTTATCTGTCGGATGAAATGTTTCAGCAAGAAAAAAAGAAATTAAAATTCGTTGTAGGTGAGCGTATTCCGAATAAGGATCTCTTCACTTATTCTAACGATAATGAAGCAGCAAAGGCGATACGAAGTATTACCTACGAATTGAAAAAAGAAGTGTGATGGAACCGATAATTGATCGTGTTGATAGGGAATTGATCAAGAGCGAATTAACCAAGGAGAGATTCCTCAGAACTACCCGTAAAGGGAATAATGAGATCTACAGTGTAGATGCGAATAACTCTCCGAATATACTTAAAGAGATCGGGCGATTGAGAGAAGTCACTTTTCGCGCATCGGGCGGGGGAACAGGAAAATCTTTCGACTTGGATGAATTCGACGAGGGACCTAATTGTTATTCTCAACTCATCGTTTGGTCACCCGAAGATGAAGAGATCATTGGCGGCTATCGCTATATCCTTTGTAAAAAGGCAATCCATGGGGATGAAATAGCGCTTTCCACTGCTCACTACTTCAGTTTTACGGAAAAGTTCGTAAAAAACTACCTTCCTAATACGATCGAGCTTGGTCGAAGTTGGGTGCAACCCAATTACCAACCTTCGGTAAACCCCAGGAAAGGACTATTTTCTCTGGACAATATCTGGGACGGATTAGGTGCAATCACTCGCACGAATCCTGAGATCGAGTATTTCTTTGGTAAGGTAACCATGTACAGCAGCTATAACGCTGAAGCGCGTAATTTCCTTTTGCACTTTTTACACTACTATTTTCCGGATAAAGAAGCGCTCATAGTTCCTTATCACCCATTGGAATTAGATTATCCAGTTACAGCATATAACCAAATGCTAGAGGGACTTGATTTCAACGAAGGATTTAAAGTCCTCAATACATTCGTTAGAGAAAGAGGAGAATTCATACCACCTCTGGTCAACATATACATGAACCTGTCTCCTACCATGAAAACTTTCGGTACAGCGATCAATCCGGATTTCGGTGATGTTGAAGAAACTGGTATCCTCGTTACGTTAAAGGATATCTACGAAGAGAAAAAAGAAAGATATCTGAATTACTGATCAGTATTCAGTTACAACGTTGTACTTTTCCATCAATTTTCTCAGATTGATCAAAGCATAGCGCATACGTCCCAAGGCTGTATTAATGCTAATATCGTATAGCTCAGCGATATCCTTGAAAGACATATCATTGTAAATTCTAAGCTTCAATATTTCACGTTGTGATTCAGGAAGATGATCGATTAATTCTACCACTTGTCCTTCTAGTTCATCACGGCCAATTTGTTGCTCGATCGTTCCTTCTTCCAGCTTGAGCGTGTGAAGAATATTATAATCATCCTTCAAAGAAGACGATTCTGATATCATTTTTACCTTATTTGACTTTCTGAAATGGTCTATTACAAGATTTTGAGCAATGCGTAACGCCCAAGGCAAGAACTTTCCTTCTTCGTTATAGTTTCCGGCTTTCAGTGTATTAATGATCTTAATGAACGCATCTTGAAATAAGTCATTTGCCAATGCCTCATCTCTTACCTTCATTTGAATTGAACGATAAATACGATCCTTATGGCGAAGTAATAACACTTCAAACGCCTTTTCTTCTCCTGAAATATACTTTGTGATCAACGTACGATCATCGCAATTAACAAACATCATAGACTCACTATTAGTTTCTGTTCTTAAGCAGAATGTTTAGAGTAATGATGTGCTATAGGCGTACGAGTTTTTTAAATTGAAATACTAATCTAAGTAAAAAGTTTAGAACTACCAAACTATTTGCTCTTACTCAGAAAACGAAACTCATTTCAAATTGGTTGGCGGAAACGAAAAAAAAATAGAATTCACCTCTCTTATTGATCCGTATATTTGTAGAAAATACCTTATCGTGTCGAAGAACTTCATCGAAATTAAAGGAGCAAGAGTTCATAATCTTAAGAATCTTGACGTCTCTATTCCCCACGGAAAAATGACTGTCATTACAGGGATTTCCGGCTCGGGAAAAAGTTCTTTAGCCTTTGATACATTGTATGCAGAAGGTCAGCGAAGGTATGTCGAAAGTTTAAGTGCTTATGCACGACAATTCCTTGGCAAACTGGATAAGCCGGAAGCTGATTATATAAAAGGAATTGCTCCCGCGATCGCCATTCAACAAAAAGTCATCTCTTCGAACCCAAGGTCAACTGTTGGAACGACAACTGAGATATACGACTATTTGAAGATCCTCTTTTCTAAAGCGGGAAAGACCTATTCTCCTGTATCTGGGGAAGAAGTAAAAAAGGATTCCGTGACGGATGTAATAGAGGCCATTGGTGAGTTGAAGGCTGACGATTATACAACAATAGCAGCCCCACTGAGAAATCTGGATCGCTTTGGTAGAGAGAAACTCCTGAGACTGCTGAAAGAGCAAGGATATCGCAGGCTATATCTAAACTCCAATTTTTATCAGATAGCGGAGTTGGAAGAATCTGATTTGGACATTCACAATTCACATCTGGTTATAGATAGAGTACAAAATGATATTACATCTGATGAGAACAGGGCTCGAATATCCGATTCGGTCGGTATTGCTTTTGCCGAAGGAGAAGGCGAATGCGTGCTAATCAATGATTCAGGTGTATTTAGATTATTCAGTACAAGATTTGAAAGAGATGGTATTGAATTCCAGGAGCCAACAACTCATTTCTTTACATTCAATAACCCATTTGGTGCTTGTAAAAAATGTGAAGGATATGGATCAGTGATAGGAATTGACCCCAATCTGGTCATTCCTGATAAAGACCTTTCAGTTTACGAAGGAGCTGTTGTACCATGGCATGGAGAAAAAATGTCCGAATACAAGGACCATTTCGTATACCAGGCATCAAAAGTAGGTTTCCCTATTCACAGACCAGTATCAGAACTGAGTGAAAAAGAACTGGATCTACTTTGGAATGGTGCGAAAGGCGTAGAAGGTATTCACGATTTCTTCCAATACGTTGAGTCGAAAGCATACAAAATTCAATACAGGGTTATGCTGTCGCGATATAGAGGTAAAACGATATGTCCGGACTGTAAAGGAACCAGACTTCGTAAAGATGCCGGTTATGTTAAGATCCTCGGGAAATCCATCACGGATATCGTATTGTTACAGATTCGCGAAGCGCTGGATTATTTTTATCAGGTAAAAGAGGAAATAGAGGATAATCAACTATCAAAACGGATCCTTCCTGAAATAATCAGTCGTCTGGAATTTCTTGATGCCGTAGGCTTAGGATATTTAACTTTAAATCGCGCGTCGAATAGTTTATCCGGTGGAGAATCGCAACGCATAAATCTGGCTACTTCTCTAGGTAGTAGTTTGGTTGGTTCAATGTATATTTTGGATGAACCATCAATAGGTTTGCATCCCAAAGACACCAGTCGTTTAATAGAGGTTTTGCATAGACTGAGAGATCTTGGTAATACCGTACTAATTGTAGAGCATGAGGAGGAGATCATGCGTTCAGCTGATGAGATACTTGACATCGGTCCCGAGGCAGGTGTTTACGGAGGGAAAGTGGTTTTTCAAGGTGATCATTCAAAACTATTGCTCGCAGAAGATAGTCTAACAGCGAAGTACTTAACGCATAAGCTTGAAATCCCTGTTCCAAAGAAAAGAAGAAAGATAAAAGACAAACTAGAGATCATTGGTGCCAGACAATTCAATTTGAGAAACGTTGATGTCAGCATACCTCTCCAAATGTTAGTCTGTATCACAGGAGTGAGCGGTTCAGGTAAATCAACTTTGATTCGTGAGCTGTTAGTTCCTCTGGTTAAAAAAGAGCTAGGCGTATTTGGTGATGCTATTGGTGATCATAGAAGTTTTAAGGGTGATTTTAAGTACTTAAAGAACATTGAATTCGTAGATCAAAATCCAATCGGAAAATCTTCGCGAAGTAACCCTGTTACTTACGTTAAGGCTTATGACGATATACGAGACCTATATTCAAGACAGCCTCTAGCAAAAGCGCGCGGATATAAAACAGGCTTTTTTAGTTTCAATGTAGAAGGTGGAAGATGTGAAGTGTGTGAAGGTGAAGGAGAGATCACTGTTGGAATGCAATTTATGGCCGACGTACACCTTGTTTGCGAAGTATGTAACGGGACGCGCTTTAAGAGCGAAACCTTGGAGATCCAATACAGGGATAAGAATATCAGTGATATCCTGAATATGGATATCCAGGAAGCAATTACCTTTTTCTCACAGAGTGAAGACAGACTCGAGAAAAAGATCGTTGAGAAACTAGAACCTCTTGTAAAAGTCGGTTTAGGTTATCTTAAAATGGGTCAGGCCTCCAGTACTTTGAGTGGTGGCGAGGCCCAAAGAATCAAGCTCGCATCTTTTCTGGTAAAAGGAACTAATGCTTCGCCTACTCTATTCGTATTTGACGAACCTACAACCGGTCTTCATTTTCATGATATTCACAAACTGATCATTGCATTGAACGAGTTGATCGATAATGGTCATAGCGTTGTTGTGATCGAGCACGACATGGATGTAATAAAGTGCGCAGATCATATCATCGATCTTGGTCCCGGAGGCGGTGACCAAGGTGGACAAATTGTATTTTCAGGAACTCCCGAAGAGCTCATAAAATGTAAAGAAAGTGCTACAGGTAGCTACCTGAAGAGTAAGCTGTAATTACAACTGCTTTTCCGTTTTGGCAACAATGGCAGATACCGTTACGTCGCTTGTAACGTTGATCACAGTTCTGCACATGTCCAAAATCCTGTCCACAGGAAGTACTATAGCCACCCACATAGGATTCAATCCTACAGAATCGAGAACGATCATCAGCATGATCAAACCTGCACTTGGCACTGCAGCGGCACCTATTGAAGCCAATGTAGCTGTACCTACAATGCCGATTTGCTGCATCAGAGAAAGATCTACATCGTGAAATTGTGCCAGAAAGATAACGGCCACTGCCTGATAAAGAGAGGTACCGTCCATATTAACTGTTGCTCCGATCGGCAGAACGAAATCAGTGATCTTATCCGGTATTTTCAGATTATTGTTCGCACATTCGATTGTGACCGGTAACGTAGCAGCACTTGAACTGGTTGAAAAAGCCAGGAATTGTGCCGGGCTCAATCCCTTGAAAAAATCTCTGTATTTGATATTCACACCAAAGATCCGAAGCAACATAGGGTAAAAACCGAACAGCATCAGCATCAAACCGGCTACTACAACCAACGCATATTTGCCCAGGCGAATAAAAATATCGAGTAATTCATCTGTGGAATTTGCCGAGCGCGCAAGAACACCTGCCATCAAACAAAAGACAAAGAACGGTGCAGCCTTCATTACAATGTGAACCATCTTAATAAAAACGTCGTTCATACCCTCAAAGAAATTTCGTACTAATCTCGAATTATCTCCCGGGATCAGGGTTAGAGCTATTCCAAAAAAGAGAGCAAAAAAGATAACCTGAAGCATTAGTTTTCCATCTCCAAGCGAGACGATCAGGTTATCCGGAACCATATCTACTAAAGGCTGAAGTGGCCCCTGCTTTCTGTTCGCTTCGGCCTGAGCACTCTTCTCCATGACTTTTTTCATGTCGGCTGAGCCTTCATCGGCTGCCAGAAGCCCATTGATCTTATCTGCTTCTTCAACTGACATAGAGGCTGCGAGATGCTTCCCATCTTTGATCTCTATACTGTTATTGTTGGCCCAAACCTCATATTTTAATCGATTGGTTCTTTTCGTAGCCTCATTGGTTTGCTTACCTGGTGAAAATGCATTAACCAGCACTAAACCCAATGAAATCGACAAAACCGTTGTGATCAGGTACATTCCTAAGGTCTTCAAACCTATTTTACCCAGCTTACTTGGATCACCTAACCCGGAAACACCACTGATAATGGAAAATAACACTAAAGGAACAGCGATAAACTTCAAGCAGTTGATGAATATCGTACCAAACGGATCGATCCAGTCTTTTGTGAAATCGTTCATTCCCATAGTTCCTGAGATGATGGACCAAACCACCCCCAAAAACATGGCGATCATGATCTTCCAGTGTAATGCCAGTTTCTTCATGCTGTGAAGATAAGGATTTCAATATAGCCCTGAGATTTTAGATTCAGTTGAACTTATTAACAGATACTGTTAACAATATATTTCCTCTCGCCTTGTCAACTCAACTAAAATTCGTAACATTGTGCCGTATTGAATTGGCTCATGCCAAAAATCATCCCGATCATTTCTTATCATCACATAGATTAACTAAATCCCCTCATGGATATTAAAGAACTTGAAAGTAAAAAGATCGCTGATCTTAGGGTTATTGCTACAGCCGCCGGAATTGAAAATGTTGAAAAGCTAAAGAAGGCTGAAATTATATCGATGTTAACCGGTAGTGAAAGCAAACCTGAACCTGCAGTGGAAAGCAAAACAGTTGACTCAGATAATGCCAAAAGAAAAAGAGCACGTGTGAAACGTGATCAAGGCGCTTCTAATACCGAGCAACCTGAACTTTTTGAAGCAACTGGAGCAGCTCAGAAACCTGAGGAAGGAGATAATCAGAAAGCTGAGGATAACAATACAAATGAGCCCGCAGCTACGAATGAACAAAGAAACGATCGCAATAACAGAAGACGCAATCAGCAAAGAGGACAACAAGGAAACAATCAGAATAACGAAGCTGCAAATCGTAAAGCAACTGAAGAAGCTGAAGAAGAAAAATACAGCCTTGTAGGAATTGTAGCAGCCGAAGGCGTTCTGGAAGTAATGCCTGATGGATATGGATTCCTAAGATCTTCCGATTACAACTACCTCCCCTCTCCTGACGATATTTACGTATCTCAAAGCCAGATAAAACTATTCGGTTTGAAGACTGGAGATACCGTTAACGGTACGATCAGACCACCAAGAGAAGGTGAAAAATTCTTCCCTCTTGTAAAGGTGGAATCTATTAATGGACGTGACCCTTCTTACATACGTGACAGAGTACCATTCCAGTACCTCACACCGCTTTTCCCGGATGAAAAGTTCAAGCTTACAGGACACGATCAAGAGACATTATCGACAAGGGTAATGGATCTGTTCGCGCCGATTGGAAAAGGACAACGCGGTATGATCGTTGCGCAACCGAAAACAGGAAAAACAGTACTCCTTAAGGATGTTGCAAACGCGATCGCTGCTAATCACCCTGAGGTATACTTGATCGTTTTGCTGATCGACGAGCGTCCGGAGGAAGTTACAGACATGGCTCGCTCCGTAAATGCAGAAGTTATTGCCTCTACTTTCGATGAGCCTGCAGATCGTCACGTTAAAGTGGCAAACATGGTACTTGAAAAGGCAAAAAGAATGGTTGAATGCGGTCACGATGTTTGTATTCTGCTTGATTCCATCACTCGTTTGGCTCGTGCATACAATACTGTATCACCGGCTTCCGGTAAGGTACTTTCAGGCGGAGTTGACGCTAACGCACTGCATAAACCAAAACGATTCTTCGGTTCTGCAAGAAAGATTGAAAACGGAGGATCATTGTCAATTTTAGCGACTGCCCTTACGGAAACGGGTTCTAAAATGGACGAGGTGATCTTCGAGGAATTTAAAGGGACAGGTAACATGGAACTTCAGCTGGATAGAAAGATCGCCAACAGACGTATCTATCCTGCTATCGATATTCTTACTTCAGGTACAAGACGTGAAGATCTACTGATGGATAAAGATGTTCTTCAAAGGGTATGGCTCATCCGTAAGTTTATTGCGGACATGAATCCTGTTGAAGCTATGGAATTCATGAAGGAACGTATGGAAACTACACGTTCAAATGAAGAATTCTTATATACAATGAACGGATAAGCACATGCGGGTAACTGTTTTATCAGGACTTACTTTTGGCCTGCTCTGGATCGTCGCAAAAATGATCTTTTTCTGGACAGGTGCTCTCGGAACAGATCTTGTTCCTTTGGTCTTGTTGAATATGCTATTTCTTCTCCTGGCTATATCTGTCGGTCTGTTTCTTCACAAAAGAAGAGAAGCTGAACCAGGAAATGCCTTATTAGACATCAAAAATGCGATGTCTGCAGGAGTACCCTATTTGATCGTCGTATCAGTCTTCCTGTACTTTTATTACGAAAAGATAGATCCTGAATTCAATCAGCACCAAATTGCGGAAGCCTATACCAGCGTGGAGAAAAGACTAAGTGATCCTGAAGGATTTGCAGAGATCAAAGCTTCAAATGAAGCCTTTGAAGTAATGACAAAAGACGAGATCCTTGCTGAGCTTAAAGAAAACCTCGAAAGAAACTATAGTCCCTCCTTTACGATGACCGTTTCTTTACTTGGATTACTTCTTTTATCCACTATCAATAGCATTTTTGTAACGATCATTTATCGACGACTAATCTTTAGAAATTAGTTCTGATCACTTAAATGCATCTTAAAGATCAGCATTGGATGCTCCTCATCCAAATTAGGAATTCTCATTCTAACCTTGCCTTTTGAACTTGCCTTATCGCTTGTCGTTCCTACAAGAGCTCCTGTTGAAGCATCGTACCAATCGATCGCATAGTGTTTACGCTTCTTAAAGCCGGTTAGATGAAGTGCATTCTTACCTCGCTTATCACCTACGTCTTCATATTCGCGGAATACTTCTTTTGGCTGTTTTTGTCCACACGGTAAATTATCTGCGGTACGATTCGTATAGAAGTTCCAGGTAGTATTATGTACGACCCCCATAGCTTCATTGCCATCTCTGTTTTTTATGGCAATCAATTCAGCATGCCTATCTTTTCTGACATCAGATTCAAAATCCCTGAATAGACTTATATCCTTATCCGAAAGGAAGGACCTGATCAAAGGGAAATAGGTTCCCATCAGATTAAAATTTCGTTGTTGAGACCACTCTAATCCCATACCCGACATACCTGACAATGATGTCATCCATGCATCTTTCATCCATTCTGAAAATACTTCACATTCAGCAAGTTCCCCGTAACCGGCTCCGATCTCACTAAATAGAAACGGCTTGTTAAGTACTTTAAAGTTATTCAGGTGATACGTGAAATTAGAGCGCAATTCAGGTATGCGATATTCATTAAAAGTGATCACATCAATGGAGGATAGAAAGTAGGAAGAATCGCCGGCTTCAAAATCAGGGACACCGGCATAATTCACACTTATCGGATATGAAATCTGTAATTCATTTTTCAGATATTCTGATATATTCTTTTGCCAAAACATTCGTTCCTTGGGATGATCAGGGAAAACAAGGTTAATTTCATTCATTAGCTCAACAACACCAATTGCGTTTGAATATCCCCACCGAGCAAACATATACCTCAATTTTTTCTTATAGAATTTAATTGCTCTCTCATCCGTTAGGAATTCATGTGGTTCTTTTAATCCTAATTCGTGCTGATAACAATAACCAAAATCATCCTCTACCCATGGATAATCATTAGCCCACCAATCCCAAAACAATTTGTTATACGTTCTTTCAGGGCTATTCAATTCATTAGCCCATGTAAGCACGTAATGGATCTTGAGATCCAGCTTTTCACATTGCTCAATGATATGGTCTGTTTCCCATGCGATATGAAGTCTATCGGTGTAGTTATTCAGGTGTTCAAATTCAATGTCGTTCACAAATGGAAAATTCATCATCCGGAAATAGTTTCCTCCAGCTGCCGCTAATTTCTCCAGATCCTTCAAATAATTCACGTATGCCACCGGCATTGCAGGTAGTTCTCTGATATCGTACCAGTATTCCGCTGTACCTTGACGAAGCTCGATCGGATCATTCATCCAGCGAGGATGAGATAAGTTGATCCCAACAGGGAAAAAAGTATTTCCATCTAGCTGGAAAAATCGGCCGTTGAGTCCCAATTTACCTTTGATATCTGAGTCTACCGTATTGAAATGATGGGTCAAGGCTTCCATTGCGCGACCGTTCACTGACCTGGAAACGACTACTTTCCACTCCCCTGTTTCCGATGGAGCATATCTTACTCTAAACCCTGAACCATTATCGATCTGTGACCAATGCCATTTCTCAACATTGCCCATGGTATCTCTTTTAAAATCCTGGTAATAAAAGCCAAAAACCTGTCCTTTCTTCTTCCAATCGGTTCCTTCCTGTAGGAAAAATTCTGCTTTAATATCGACCCTTTCCGGATCAAATGGATTTAATCCAATATTGCGCTTGCCACCTACAAAGTCTTTAACTCTTGCTTCAGTCAGGCTATCAAGAGGGACGTGAAACTCAATAAGACCATTTTTTGGCACTGCACCATTTGACTCAGGCTTAAGCTGAACCACTTGTTGGGCAAAATTCGAAAAACAGTAAAAAACAAATGCGAGAATAAAAAGTGTTCTAAAAGTCATACTCGAAAATAAAAAAAGGGATGCTTTCACATCCCTTTTTTGCAACTAAAACTAACCTCTATTTGAAAAGATTGATAAACGAATTACTCGTGTCAATATTCACTGCCTGAGGAAATTCAGCATGAACAACCAACTTGTTTTCGTGGTGATGCTCAAGTGATGCCAATTTATTACGATCCATAAGCAAGATCGTTGAATTTCCATGATGATCTGTTTTATCAAGAATTGTTTCGTCATTGAAATCACACTGCCAATGCGTTTCTCCGACGTTTTCTACGTAGCTAACTTCAACAGTTGGTACAGCAAAATAGCTGTGCTCTCCAATTCCTTCCAGATCAAATACCAATCTCAAGAACCCTCCTTCTAAAACCAATTCCTCATCCTTGATTCCCAAGTCTGCGAATGATATTTTACCTGTTGTTGGAGAATTAAACTTCACTTGTACTTCTCCTTGATTTACTTCAATTAATTG
>SBGS01000003.1 GCA_006226555.1 Bacteroidota bacterium | reverse complement strand
CTGGTATATATGTCAGAAAACACACAACCACAAGGAAAAGGAATGGCAATCGGAGGTTTCGTTCTTGCATTAGTAGGTTTGCTTTTAGCAGGTCTTGTAATGGGAGGTACTTACGTTGCTATGGGAACTAAAGTAGTAGCGTACATCTGGGTAGTACTTTGTATTCTATCTGTTGTACTTTCAGCTATGGCAATGTCTAAGCTTGGTAAAACAGGTGGTAAAAAAGGTCTTGCCATCGCAGGTTTGATCATCGGTATCGTAGCTGTTGTATATAGTGTTATCGTATTGATCGGTCTTAGCGCTTTGGATGCTGGTATCCAGCAGTTGAATGACCTAAGCAACTCTACTGATTGGTCTGAGTTGAACGATGCATTGAATGAATTAGAAGATATGCAATAATCATTCGTTATTAAACGAAGAAGCCCTTTATACCTGGTTATAAAGGGCTTTTTTTATTTTTATCGCATAAAATCCAATTATGAGTGATGATATTCTTGATTTAAAACCGGAATCCCAAAACAAAAGACCGGTTTTTTTATTGGTTCTTTGCATCTTAACGTTTGTAGGCGCAGGATTTGGAACATTAGGTGCTTTGTTTAATCTGTTTACCATAGGTCAAATTGAAGAGACTTATCAGCAGATGTCTGATACGATGAGTAGTCTGGGAAGTGATATGGGGATGAATTTTGAAGACAGCTACAAGTGGACAAAGATCTCCTATTATTTGAATTTACTTGGAAATGCTATGTGTCTTGCTGGAGCTTTGTTCATGTTCAAATTGAGGAAAATCGGATATTATATTTATATACCGGGTCAAGTGTTGCCAATCGTAGGGACATATCTGGCATTTAATTCTGTATTCTCAGGTGGTTTTCTTGCAGGGATCGGAATGGTTTCGA
The DNA here is from genome assembly GCA_006226555.1 of Bacteroidota bacterium. Lineage (GTDB taxonomy): Bacteria > Bacteroidota > Bacteroidia > Flavobacteriales_D > Crocinitomicaceae > UBA4466. The sequence continues at coordinate 3,126 of SBGS01000003.1, read as the reverse complement.
TTGCATTTTCGGCATTGTTCTCAATTGGTTTTATCATAATGTACGGCCTTAACTTTAAACACATGCACTGATGAGCGAATTAGATGAATTATTGGATCCTGGAATAAATAAAGGAACACCGAACTACAATGGATACGGTGACAAGTTACCCAATGCAAATGCTACTCTGACTCTGGGAATTTTGTCTATAGTAGGCTGTTTTTTATATGGTTTACCCGGATTGATATGTGGGGTAATAGCCCTTTCACTTCACAAAAAAGATAAAGAGATCTATAAAACGGACCCAGCGCGATATGAACAGTCTTTTAAGAATGCAAAGGCAGGTTTCATCTGCGGAATTATTGGGACAAGCCTTTCTGCTTTATACGTGCTGATCTTTATTTTCGCGATCTTTTTTGCCTTCTCTATAGCAAGTATGCGTTTTTAATATGCTTCCTTGTTCCTGGAAAGAAACTTTTGGCTTTGAGTGCCTGTCTTGTGGTACTCAACGTTCATTTTTATTGCTTATTCAAGGTGATCTTTGGGGGAGTTTGATGATGTTTCCGGCATTATTACCAATGTTGTTTTTAGTCATTTTCGTTCCCCTTCATTTAAAGTTTAAGTTTAAAAACGGTGCTCGTATAATCCTTGTTTCTTTCTCACTTTCCGCTTTTCTCATGATATTAAATTATGGGATAAAGCTCTCAAATGGGACAGTGTTTATGCCATAAATAGCGATGTAATCACTACATTTGCTACCTAATATTTTTCATATGTCAGACGATAAAAAGATCATATTTTCAATGGTTGGAGTATCTAAGTCCACTCCTGCCGGCAAGCAGATCATTAAAGATATTTACCTGTCTTTTTTCTATGGAGCCAAGATCGGTATCATTGGTTTGAATGGTTCTGGTAAATCTACAGTAATGAAGATCATTGCTGGAATAGATAAGTCCTATCAGGGGGATGTCGTGTTCGCTGATGGTTATACTGTTGGATATCTTCCACAGGAACCGGAATTGGACGAGAGCAGAACAGTGAAGGAGATCGTTATGGAAGGGGTGCAGGAAACTGTTGATATTCTAAAAGAATACGAAGAGATCAACAACGCATTTATGGACGAAGATGTCTTGAATGATCCTGAGAAAATGGAGAAATTGATCGCACGACAGGGGCAAGTACAGGATAAGATCGATGCACTTGATGCATGGGAGCTTGACACAAAATTAAATAGAGCAATGGACGCTTTGCGTTGTCCTCCGGATGATCAGAAGATCGCTACACTTTCCGGTGGTGAACGCAGAAGAGTTGCGCTTTGCAGATTGCTTCTTCAAAATCCCGACATCCTATTGCTGGATGAGCCAACGAACCACTTGGATGCCGAATCGATAGAATGGTTGGAGCAACATTTGCAACAATACAAGGGCACTGTGATTGCAGTTACCCACGACCGTTATTTCCTTGATAATGTGGCCGGATGGATCCTTGAGCTTGATCGTGGGGAGGGTATTCCATGGAAAGGAAACTATACTTCATGGTTGGAGCAGAAAGGAAAGCGCTTAAAAGAAGAAGAAAAGCAGGAGTCAAAAAGACAAAAAATGTTGTCAAGAGAGCTAGAGTGGGTGCGTATGAACCCGAAAGGACGACATGCCAAAAACAAAGCTCGTCTTGCAAATTACGACAAAATGCTTGCTGAAGATACGCGCGAAAAAGAAGCAGTTTTGGAGATCCCTATTCCAAATGGTCCGCGTCTAGGAAGCAATGTGATCGATGCCGTACACGTGTCAAAAGCGTTTGGAGATAAATTATTGTATTCGGATCTTAATTTTAAACTGCCTCCTGCAGGAATTGTTGGTATTATTGGACCTAACGGAGCAGGTAAGACTACGATCTTTAAAATGATCATGGGTGAACTTCAACCTGATTCAGGGGAATTCACAGTGGGTGATACAGTAGAGATTGGTTATGTCGATCAGACACATGAAGCGATCCAACCCGAAAAAACGGTGTTCGATGTTGTGTCGAATGGTCTTGAATACGTGGAAGTGGGTAATCAAAAGATCAATTCGCGTGCTTATTTATCGAAGTTTAATTTTAACGGTGCAGATCAAAACAAAAAGGTAGGGGTATTGTCCGGAGGAGAAAGAAACAGGCTTCATTTGGCAATGACTCTAAAAACAGAAGCGAACGTTTTGCTGCTCGATGAGCCAACTAACGATATTGACATCAACACGCTTCGTGCATTAGAGGAAGGCATCATGAATTTTGCAGGTTGTGTGGTGGTGATCTCTCACGACAGATGGTTCCTGGATAGAATTTGTACACATATCCTCGCTTTTGAAGGAGATTCTGAAGTGTATTGGTTTGAAGGAACGTATTCAGAATATGAAGAAAATAAAAAGAAACGTCTTGGAGATGTTGGTCCAAAACGTATTCGATATAAAAAATTGATTAAAGAGTAATGGGAGTTAGAGAGCTAGAGCCAAAGGTTCTTTGGAATCATTTTGCAGACCTTAATGCTGTGCCGCGCGCATCAAAAAAAGAAGAGAGAGTCATTCAGTTCATGATCGATTTTGGTCAAAAACTTGGATTGGAAACAAGAAAGGATGCGGTAGGAAATGTGATCATTTATAAACCGGCAAGCGCGGGAATGGAAGATCGCAAGACGGTAATTCTTCAGGCACACCTTGATATGGTGCATCAAAAGAATGAAGGAACCACCTTTGACTTTGATACAGAGGGTATTAAGATGGTTGTCGATGGAGATTGGGTTAGAGCAGAGGGTACAACTTTGGGAGCAGACAACGGAATTGGAGTCGCGGCTATTATGGCGGTTTTATCCGACAACACGATAAAGCATCCGGCTATAGAGGCTCTTTTCACAATAGATGAAGAGACCGGAATGACCGGGGCAAAAGAGTTGGATGGTTCCAATTTCTCAGGAAAGATCCTTTTAAATATCGATACGGAAGATGATGATGAATTATCGATCGGATGTGCAGGTGGAATAGATACGAACACAAAGTTGAGGTATGAACCCGTTCCTGTTCACAGTGATCATTCCGGATTTGAAATATCCATATCAGGTCTACTGGGAGGGCACTCTGGAATGGACATTCATAGAGGTCGTGGAAATGCAAATAAGCT
>SBGS01000163.1 GCA_006226555.1 Bacteroidota bacterium | reverse complement strand
TTTCGTTTTCTACCCACCCATCATTAAGGGCTTTCTGCCAGCTTTTTCCACCTTTGCGCTGCCCAACAATTACATTGAATCCATTATCTCTTAAATTAAGGGCCTGCCCAGGACCTTGCACACCATAACCGATCACGGCTATTGTTTTGTTGCTCAATACTTCTTTCGCTTTTAAAAGCGGAAATTCTTCTCTGAGTATTACATTTTCTTCTACTCCTCCAAAATTTATTGTTGCCATTATTTACGTTTTATAATTCGTTTAAATATTCTTCTAAAGTTTTCATGGGCTTGGAAATAGCCACTCTTCCGGATCGCGCAAATTCTAAAACCCCGAGTGGTTCAAGTTGCTGATATAGTGCACTGATCTCGTGAGAGAAACCTGTTTTCTCGATCATAATGAAATCCTTTTCAAGTGCTACGATCTTCACCTGGTTTTCTTTCAGGATGGACTCTCGCTTTGGGTGATCTAGGAACTTATCCGTTTGCAGTTTGAACATACCTAGCTCTTGATAAACGATGTCTTCGTCTCTGTGATAGAAGGCCTTTAGGACATCTATCTGCTTCTCGATCTGTCCAACGACTTTCTGGACCATTTCTTCTGTTGTGGAGAGCACAATAGTATAGCGATATACATTCGGGATCTCGCATTCGGACGCGGTTATACTGTCGATATTCAGATAACGTCTTGTGAAGATGATCGTTATTCGATTCAGTATACCAATCCTGTTCTCGGTAAATATTGAAATATTAAATGTCTCCATATTAACTTAATCTTACTTCTGCCACGGAAGCTCCAGTTGGCATCATTGGAAATACATTGTCCTCTTTTTCTACCACTACTTCGAGCAAGAATGCGCCCTCTGTATTAAGCATGGCGGTTAGGCCTTCTGAAAGTGCCTTTCGGGATTCTACTTTTAACGCCGGGATGTGATAACCATCGGCTATCCGCACGAAATCCGGGTTTTGAATGTCAGTGAAGGAATACCTCCTGTCAAAGAACAATTCTTGCCATTGGCGTACCATTCCCAGAAAGTTATTGTTGAGTAAAAGGACCTTTACCCCTATACCGAATTGCATGATCGTTCCGAACTCCTGTATGGTCATTTGTATTCCACCATCACCCACAACAAGTACGACATCCTTTTCCGGGGCTCCCAGTTTTGCGCCTATGGCGGCGGGAAGACCAAAGCCCATTGTACCAAGACCTCCGGAAGTTACATTGGTTCTCGTATTCTTGAATTTGTAGTATCGACTAGTGATCATTTGATGCTGCCCAACATCCGTTACGACTACAGTATCTCTTTTAGCAATCTCCGACAGTTGATGGATGACTTCAGCCATGCGCAGTTCTTCAGAATCGGGAGCAACAGCATTTCTGATAACAGCTTCGTCTTCCTTTTCTTGAAGTAATCTGAATTGTTCCAGCCAATCGAAGTGGTTTTTCTTTTCGATCATTGGAGTAAGCAGCTGTAGTACCTCTTTCGCATCCCCATGTATTCCGATATGTGCCGGTATGATCTTATTCAATTCTGATCGATCCAGATCAACGTGTATCACCTTCGCTTGTTTCGCGTAGCGGTTCACATCCCCTGTTACGCGGTCATCGAAGCGCATACCTATGGCTAAAAGCACATCGCATTCGTTGGTAAGTACATTTGGGGCATAATTTCCATGCATTCCAAGATAACCAACGTATTGCGGATGATCTGCCGGAAATGCTCCCAATCCAAGGAGCGTTGACGCAACAGGTACACCAGCTTTTTCAACAAATTCCATGAGTTCCTGCTCAGCTTCTGAAAGGATCACGCCTTGACCAACGAGGAGATAGGGTCTTGCCGCGCCATTGATCAGTGAAGCCGCTTGCTGAACCAGGGTTTGATCTATTTTGGGTTTCGGTTGATAACTGCGGATAGAATCGCAGTACTCATACTTAAAGTCTGCATCTCCGAACTGTGCATCTTTGGTAATATCTACCAGTACCGGACCCGGACGACCACTTTTGGCAATGTAGAACGCCCGTGCAATAGCAGGAACGATATCTTCAGCTTTTGTGACCTGAATGTTCCATTTCGTAACCGGCATCGATATACCTATAACATCAGTTTCCTGAAAGGCATCCGTTCCGAGAAGATGACTTGCAACTTGCCCGGTTATACAAACCACTGGAGTCGAATCGATCATGGCGTCCGCTAAACCCGTGATCAGGTTTGTTGCTCCCGGACCTGATGTGGCAAAACATACTCCCGGTTTACCTGAAGTGCGGGCAAATCCTTGAGCGGCGTGAATTGCCCCCTGTTCGTGTCTAACCAAAATGTGGTTCAAGCGGTCGCGATAATCATATAAAGCATCATATACGGGCATGATGGCTCCTCCCGGGTATCCGAAAACAGTCTCTACTCCTTCTGCTAGTAAACTTTCGATTACGATCGTAGCACCCCTCATTTTGTCTCGTATTTATCGGTTACACAACCTTCTGAAGCACAGCTTACCTGCTGCGCATATTTCCAGAGGACACCTTGTTTTACTTTTGGCTCGGGTTGATTCCACTCTTCTTTTCTGGCTTTCAATTCGTCCTGGGTGAGCTCAACGTGTAATCTGTTTTGCACCGCATCGATCTCTATATGATCACCATCTTTCACTAGCGCAATTAAGCCACCATCAAAGGCTTCAGGGGAAACATGGCCAACTACAAAACCATGTGTTCCCCCAGAAAACCTTCCGTCCGTTATCAATGCGACCTCTTTTCCAAGACCCGCACCCATTATTGCTGAAGTTGGTTTTAACATTTCTGGCATTCCCGGACCTCCTTTTGGACCGCAGTACCTGATGACAACCACGTCTCCTTTTTTCACCTCACCTGATTTTATTCCGGCAATGGCAGCAAACTCATCGTTATAAACCTTCGCAGGACCTGAAAAATATTCTCCTTCTTTTCCACTAATCTTAGCAACTGCACCTCGTTCTGCAAGGTTTCCATATAGGATCTGTAAGTGACCTGTAGCCTTAACCGGGGATGTTACTGGAAGAATAACTTCCTGATTCGGTTTCAAATAGGGCAGGTCTTTTAGATTTTCCTCCAATGTTTTTCCGGTAACGGTCAAACAGTCTCCGTGTAGCATTCCGAGGTCAAGTAAGTATTTCATTACTCCCGGAATACCACCAACTTCATGAAGGTCTTCCATTAGAAAACGCCCACTTGGCTTGAGATCAGCGATTACTGGCGTCTTGTTGCCGATCTTCTGGAAGTCATCTAATCCCAGCTTAACGTCAACCGCGTGAGCCATTGCGATCAAATGCAGCACAGCATTTGTCGAACCGCCAAGGGCAGTTATCAGTGTAATGGCGTTCTCGAAAGCCTTTCGTGTCATAATATCTTTAGGCTTAATATCTTTTTCCAGAAGCACACGAATTGCCTTTCCGGCTTGTTCACACTCCAGTTTTTTCTCCACACTGAGAGCAGGATTGGAGGAGCTATATGGAAGACTCATCCCTAGCGCCTCGATCGCAGCAGCCATGGTATTTGCCGTATACATTCCTCCGCATGCACCCGCACCTGGACATGCATTCTTTATCACACCTTTAAAGTCTTCCTCGCTTATGGAATTGCTGAATTTTTTTCCAAGAGCCTCAAACGCTGATACTATATTTAACTTTTCTCCTTTCCAGTTACCCGAATGGATCGTACCGCCAAACACCATTATCGAAGGACGATTCAACCTTCCCATGGCAATTAATGATCCCGGCATATTTTTATCACACCCAACAAGCGCGATCATGGCATCATACCACTGAGCTCCCATGACGGTTTCCATGGAATCAGCGATTACATCTCGGGAAACTAAAGAGAAGCGCATTCCGTCAGTACCGTTAGAGATCCCATCACTAACACCTATGGTATTGAAGATCAGCCCCACAAGATCTTGATCCTGAACGGCGGATTTTACATCCCTTGCCATATCATTCAGGTGCATGTTGCAGGTATTCCCTTCATATCCGGTAGAGGCTATACCAACTTGTGCCTTGGACAT
>SBGS01000265.1 GCA_006226555.1 Bacteroidota bacterium | reverse complement strand
CCGTAGATCGGTCTGCCATCAGGTAGTGTGAAGCAATTCATTGGCCAACCTCCCCTGTTTGTCATGAGCTGCACAGCAGTCATATATAGCTGGTCGACATCCGGACGCTCTTCTCTATCCACTTTAACACTGATGAAAAACTTATTCATGAGCGCTGCAACCTCCTCATCTTCAAAAGATTCATGCTCCATAACGTGGCACCAGTGACATGCAGAATAACCAACACTGATCAAAACAAGTTTGTTTTCTTTTTTTGCACGTTCAAACACCTCTGGTGACCACGCCACCCAATTCACCGGATTATGTGCATGCTGCAACAAATAAGGTGAACTTTGATGTATTAGCTCATTCGTATAAAGTTCCATGTTCCAAAGTTACAGTTTTCCCCTGCCTAGTATGAATAAATTTGCTCCTCGGCAGGTGACACAGGTCACTAACTCTATTAATTTTACGCTTTATTATATCTGTGAAAGAGGTTAAACCGTATACCGTCCTGTTTTTCGTCGTGCTTGTACTTGGTGTACTTGCACCTGTGGTTTATTTCACTCCGGAGGAAGGCTGGGAATTTGGTGGAGTAAAAGCTGATTTCTTGTCATTTGAGCGCTTCCTACATCCAAAAAAACAGGAAAATGCAGACATCACATCGATCATTGCCGACATCGACACTTCACTTAATGTCATGGAAAATGACCCGATGATGAAACATCAAAACGGTTCTAACGGAGATATGGGAGCTCCCTCAGGAGGTAGTCATAATGAAGATGCTTCTACAGAGCTACAGATGTCGGAAGAAGGACGTAAAAACCTTGCTCAGTTTTTTGAAATATTGAGTAACGCCGCCTCCAGGAAAGAAAAGATCTCGATCCTGCACTATGGTGATTCACAAATCGAAGGCGATCGTATGACAGGTTACATACGTCAGAAGATCCAGGATCAATTCGGAGGAAATGGACCTGGACTCATTCCTGCAACGAACGTATACAGCACAGTCACCTTCAAACAATCCTATTCCAAAAACTTCGAGCGATATACCTGTTTTGGCGGTTCTTCACTCAAATCCAAAAAATATGGGGTAATGGCCTCTGCTGCCAGATTTACTCCGGAATATGCACTTGACTCTACGGTTAGATTGGACACTATTAAGGAACGAACTGCCTGGATAGAGATCGCGCCGTCACCTTCTGCCTACCAACGGGCACGCAGTTATAATAATGTGAAAATGCACTATAACAGCTGTGTTGCTCCCGTGTTTTTAAAAGTCTATCAAAATGGTGGATTAATCCATGAAGAAGAACTGATCAAAGATGGTGCTCAGCACACACTAACCTTGAGCTTCCCTAATACTCCGGGAACTTTGAAATACGAATTTACAGGTAAGATCAGTCCTAATATTTGCGGCTTCTCTCTCGAAGGAGACTACGGTGTTCAAGTATCGAACATTGCTATGAGAGGTTCCAGTGGTACCGTTTGGGGCAGTATGAATCAGGATGTACTGAGAAGCATGTATAGCGAACTCAACACCAAGCTCGTTATCATGCAATTTGGAGGAAACTCTGTCCCATTCTTTAAGGACAGTGTGGGTGTTCGAAATTTTGCAAGTTATTTTAAAGGACAGATCAATCGCGTTAAAAGCCTGAATCCGGGAGCGATGGTAATTGTGATCGGACCAAGTGATATGTCGAAACTGGATGACGGAATTTATGAAACCTATCCTTTCCTTCCTTATTGTGTCGAGAAGATGAAGGAAGTTACTCTTGCTGCCGGTGGAGCGTACTGGAATCTCTATGCAGCAATGGGAGGAAGAAATTCGATGCCGGCATGGGTAGATAAAGGGTTAGCAGGAAAAGACTATATACACTTCAGTAATGGAGGAGCAAAGATCGCATCTCAGATGTTCTATAACGCGTTGATGCAGGAATATAACAACTGGAAAGGAGCTACACCGTGATAAGAAGAATATTCTTGTATATAATCGGTTTAACACCCCTTTTCCTTGGAGCGCAAGATAGTATCAAGGAACAAACTCAGCGCTGCGATTCCCTCAGTAGCTATGTATTTCCGGATTATGCCATTATTGACACGATCTATCATGCGCAATATCCTTTCATTGATTTTTCCAAGAATAATTATCGTTTTCACAGTAAGGACTCTAAGCAGTTTCGTTCGTTAGGAGCACGTTTAGAAGACATGTTGGAGAACAAACAAGGAAAGCTCAATTTTTACCATATAGGTGGATCACACTTACAAGCAGATATCTATACAAATGTAGTGAGAGAATACGTTCAACAAAGCTGGGATGGATTACCAGGAGAACGTGGGTGGGTCTTTCCTTTCGATCTCGCCGGAACAAATAACCCGGGAAATTATGAGTTCTCTTCGCCAAATAAATGGTCTGCATTTCGATGCCTACCCCACCGCCCATCAAAGTATGATGTGGATTATGGGATACTTGGCGCCGTGGTTATTTGTCCAGATTCAACCATCAATATTAAGTTTTTCTATGATCGAACGGAGAACAGGCCCGGCATTCAACACATACGTATCTTTCATAACAAAGGCGAGTTCCCTTATTGGTTGAACTTTGGGCAGGATGAACTACTTGTGGAAAAAACCATTCACAATCAGGAATTGGGAACGAGTGATATTTATTTCACGGACCCTATCGATTCATTTGACCTACAATTTGAGCGAACCGGTAAATATGCTCCGGAGCTTGAGATATATGGATTTACCTTGATGAACAATGAACCGGGAATTTCCTACACGGCGATCGGAATAAACGGCGCAGGATTATACACTTATCTGGACAACAATCGTTTCGAGGAGCAACTGAAAACTTATCCTCCCGACTTTTTCGCCTTCTCAGTTGGAACAAATGATGGAAATATGCCATACGCCGATTTCGACCCTCAGGTTTACAAAAAGAATCTTGAAAAGATGATGCAAATGGTGCTAAGAGCCAATCCGAACTGCGCTTTGTTGTTAACTGTTCCTAATGATTCCTACTACAGAAGACGTTATTTGAATAAGAATATCGCCAGAGAACGAGATGTTATCGTTGAGCTAGCAGAAAAATATGAAATGGCGGTATGGGACTTTTATGGGATCATGGGAGAACTGGGGTCGAGCAGAACTTGGAAAAATAATCAGTTGATGCGATCTGATCTGATTCATTTCACATACGAGGGCTATAAACTGAAAGGGCAATTGTTCATAGACGCTTTACTCAAGTACATGGAACAAATGGAAACTTGTAAGGATCACAATATTAACTGATGGAAAGACTCTATTCCATATTTTCTCTTGAAGTTGGCGACGGGAGTTCGCTTGTCTTCACAAAGCTGGATTTTTGGATCTTCTTCTTATTAGTAATGGTCCTTTTCTCTATGCTTCACAAGCAACGATTGATGCGCTCCATATTTTTGACCGCTGTAAGTGTATTCTTCTTCTTCAAGACATCCGGTTTATATGTACTGCTTTTAGGGCTCAGTATCTCCGTGAATTATTTTCTCGGACGCTGGATCTTTCACTCAGAGAGCGATCGAAAAAGGAAAGGAATCATTGCTGTTTCCGCAATATTTAACTTATTAATACTGGGATACTTCAAATACGCTTACTTCTTTGCCGATTCTTTTAATGCCATGTTCGGTACCGATTTCGAGCTGATCAACCAGTTTGCGAGAATGGGAAACAACTTCTTTGGTGAAGGAACATTCGTTGAAAAGATCCTGTTACCGGTTGGAGTTTCCTTCTTTACGTTCCAGAACATAAGTTATGTAGTTGATATCTATCGCAAAGAGATAGAACCCGTAAAGAACTTTTTCGACTATTCCTTCTTCGTGACCTTCTTCCCTCAGCTGGTAATGGGTCCAATCGTTAGAGCCCGCGATTTTATACCACAGATCTCCATGCCATTCAGTCTGACGAAAAACGAATTTTCGGCAGCCGTGGTACAGATCGTTACCGGATTGATCAAAAAGATCGTAATCGCAGATTATCTCGCCGTTCATTTCATTGACAAAGTGGCGGATGCTCC
>SBGS01000210.1 GCA_006226555.1 Bacteroidota bacterium | reverse complement strand
GTAGGATAATAGGTTTCTCTAACCTCCTCCTTTATTGGATCGATCTTTACGATCCCAAATCCCGTTGCTAGGTACACATATGACCCGTATGATACAATTTTATTGATCCTTTTCGATCCCTGGATCTGAGCAAGGGTGATTGCAGGAATATTAATAACACCATTTTCATAGATCACGTCCAGGTTTCCATTGTCGTAACCAACCAATAAACGAGACCCAAGCGTACCGATTGAAGAAACACTGATGTCTGAAAGCCCGGAAACCACATCCCATGTAGAAAGCTCACTCGAAGCGGGATCATATTCTACAACACCATTTGTATAGGCAGCGTAAATGCGGCCATCACAAACAGCAATATCCGTTGCCTTTCCAGCCGGAATATGCAATCTCCACTGACCCATTCCTATTTGAGAATATGTCATCCATGTCAACAGACTCAGTGAAAAAATCAAAAAATATGTCCTTAACATGCTAATCATAACGCATCTTTCCTCCTTTTATTGAAATCACTTCAAGCGAAGTGCACCATACAGGAAAATTGTTTTCAGAATTCTTAGTCCATCAATGTTTCGAATCTTCTTCCCCTCCCCTTGATTTCTCGGAAAATATTGCACTGGAACCTCAGCCACGTTGTTCTTCTTTATCCGTATAGCTTTCAGGATCAGTTCTGCTTCAAAACCAAAGCGATTCTCCTTAAGATTTACCTTTTCATATAGCTGCCTTTTGATCAGCTTATAACCGCAAGCCATATCTGTTAACTTCACGTTGATCAGCATAGAGGTCATAAACGTAAAAAAGCGATTGATCAAGTATCTTCTGTATGAGCTGAGTGGTCTTATCGGGCCGGGCAGGTAGCGCGAGCCATTCACGAACTCAACCCCCAAGTCTTCCATCGTCCGTAACATCAAAGGAATATCATTAGGGGATAACTCGAGGTCTGCATCCTGAATGAAGAAAACATCTCCGGTCGCTTTGCTTAATCCATACTTTACAGCCGATCCCTTTCCCGAATTTCTTTCCAATTGAAGCACCTGAATATGTGACTTTCCCTCTGCAAAAGATCTTACCCGCTGATAACCTTCATCTTCCGATGCGTCGTCTACACAAATATACTCCCTTGCCTCAAGGAATTCTGGCCATGCCACGGATTCAAGTCGCTCAAGCACCTGAACCACCGTTTCTTGTTCGTTGTAGAATGGTATAACAATAGACAATTTCAAATCACCTCAATTTTCTAAAATCGAACTCCGAAAGTCCAATTTCCCTTTTCCCTTTATTCCAGATATAGGCCTTCACATCTCTATCTGTCATAATGAACGGTACGTAAAGGTAAACAACAGAATCTATGATCACACCATCTTTTGCAGGATAACCATGGTAATCTATCGTCTTATCATTCACGTGCTGCTCAAGGACGAGAAAAACCTCAGATGTATCGCGCACATTTATAAAGCCGCTTATTGCAACCACTTCTCCTGCTTTGACTTTTTCGATCTCTCCCTGGCCAACCCCAATAAACTCATCATTTGATCTAACGAGACCCCTATCTCTTGGGTGATCATAGATCAATGCGTTACCTCTTCTATTTGCGCTATCGTACAGACCTGTAAAATAGCCTTCCAAATTTGGGTCTGAGCCCTCTTTCCCATAAAGAAGTGAGACCTCCTTGTGGTTTGAACTTTTACGATAAAATGCTTCATTCAAAGTGACCGGAATCCGTAGCTCCTCCTCAACCTGATCGAAGCGAACCTGCACGTGCTGTTGATCACTTGGTTTAAAGGTATAAACCTTAAATACGGCAAACACAAGCACACCGATACTTAACAAAAAACTCTGTTTTCTATACGTCACAGGAACATTGAAATAAACCGTGGCTCCACCTAAAATCAACCACCCCAGCATTGTTAGGTAATACAAGAAGGAGATCATAGGTTTGTGAAATTGAAAGCTAACCTCCGAAGTGCCGGATTCGAGCGGCAATGCCATGATATAGTCATATGCGGTCAGAATCTCCTTAGCCTTACCGTTCACATAGGCCTTCCATCCGGGGAAATTCGCTTGTTGAAAGAAAAGTGTGTCCGGTTTTTCAAGATGTACCGTGCAGTTGACTTCCTGCGGTGTAAACTTGTTGATCTTTGTGCTGCCATTTTGTAAAAAGAGCAAGGGTTTACTGTATAAAAACTGCTGTTCAGCGAATGGCTTTTCATAAGCTTTTTTTCTGGAGGAAAGATGAAAAGAAGTCCATCCGTAGGGTATGACCCTATTTGTGAAATTTCCTTGATTACGCCAAAGCACATAGGGATACATGTCCCTATCATTTTCTATGAGACTGCGGCTTTCATCTGGCGTGGGAAAACCTTGATCCTGTAGATCTAAAAATACATTTATCTCTGCTTGTTTGGCTGAACCGTGCACCGTGATCGGCATGTTGAGCTGGCTCATCACGCCTAATTCGAGCAAAACAATACCAATCAGTACAACCCGCATGTTGATGCGTTTTAAAAACATAAGCAGCGCAACAGACACGATTAATACCAGTGCGTGCAAGACTGACTCCATATGGATGGATGTTTTCTTAGGTAATCCAAAAAATCGTTGATCAAGCGGCTCAGACATAATGCTCTTCCAATCAGGGGAAGAAGTCCAGGTGATCAGCACTAAAACAAAGTATCCGATAGCGATCAAGAATATCCAATAGCCAAATGTCTTAACCCTGTTTTCTTCTATTACCTTCTGAAAACCAAAACAAGCGATCAATAGCACAGTTAACAACGTAAAATACCGGAAGAAAACGGCGTAGAAGAACAAGTTCATACCCGGTACATATTTGGCGAGAAGCGGTTGCAATGGTGTACCTGAACCAAACGATGCAATTCCATAAATGATCGCGAAGATCAATAATATACGCACGACAGGATCTCCTTTCCAATTAATCGAACGAATACCATAGAATACAGCTATCAATGCCGGTACTCCCATGAAGAAGTTCTGAGCAGAGACTGCAGATCCGGGGAGCTCACTCTGTGAAGTTGTAAATGGCAAGACGAATGATAGCAGCGCTTTGGGGTGAACACTATATTTTGCCGTGGCGCCAAGATCAAGTCCAGAAAGCCTTTCCAAATAAGGGAAAACCTCGATAATGGAAATAGCCACACCTAACAGTAAGGTTGCGAGCACCACTACAATGAAGGCATGTCCGATAAAAAACGCTCGGAGCTGAGAACGGTCGTCCTTCCAGTTGCGCCAAAAGTAAACTAGAAAAAGCGAGAGGATCACATAAAACAACATGATCGAAACCGCCTGGTAGCCCGCCACCAGCATCATAAAAAGCATGAAGGCGGCCAGCAGTGAATCCTTCCATTGAAAATTGCTCCGCAGCGCTTTTATATATGCTCCCAATGCCCATGGTAACCAAACCGCACCCAATATTGAAATGACCGATTGCGCATGACCGATCATCGTTCCTGACAACATGAAGATCAATCCTCCAAGAAACGCCACATAGTCGTTAACCCTGAATTGCTTCGCAAAAAAGCGAAAACCGGAAGCTCCAATGGCCAGATACAGTATAAAAAGCCACACGATCGTGCTTGCATTGTAGCGTGTAAAAAGGGATACAAAGAACAATTCCGGGTTCCAGATAGAATACTGATGGTCGGCATAGAAGGGATATCCGCCGTCCTGGAAAGGATTCCATAATGGTGTAATTCCTTCCCTTAAAGATTCAGAGCCATAAAACCGCCACGGAAGATATACATCTATCGCATCGTACTGCAAAGAATAACCTGCAAAGGTGATCGGCCAGAAAACCAACACCAGTATCAAAGCATATAAAACCATCGAGTATCGACTCATGAGGAGCTGAAATGATGATGTAATGGCGTTTTGCATGCTGTTGTATACGTTCCTTTTGAAAACGAACTAAAGATATAACTATTGAGAGAAATACTTTATTTTTGCAGTCCTTCGGCTCCGTAGCTCAACTGAATCTGTTTGATTTAGTTTCGCTCCGGCACAAAAGGCTCCGTAGCTCAACTGAATCTGTTTGATTTAGTTTCGCTCC
>SBGS01000255.1 GCA_006226555.1 Bacteroidota bacterium | reverse complement strand
GAGACCATTATTATGCACGATGCTTCGAGTAAGGGATCGATCAATTACTTGAACTTCACACGGGAGATTTTGCAAAAAAATGATATGACCTCTATTTCGAATGAGGACAAAAAACTGAATTTTGATGAGCTCTAACACTAAGAAACGTTCTGCGCTGGGAAAAGGACTGAGTGCGCTGCTTGAGAATGCGGATACGGATATCACGTCAAAATCAAGTGGAACAGGGATAGTTGGTTCAATTTCGATGCTTCCGATCAGTAGCATCGAAGCTAATCCGTTCAATCCAAGAACTCACTTTGAAAAAGAAGCATTAAAAGAGTTAAGCGACTCTATAAGAATTCACGGTATTATTCAACCATTGACCGTGCGCAAACTTGGCAGAGACAAATATCAATTGATCTCTGGAGAGCGCAGATTTAGAGCAGCTCAGCTTGCTGGACTAGATGAAGTACCTGCCTATGTTCGTATCGCAAACGATCAAACGATGCTTGAAATGGCATTGGTGGAGAATATTCAGCGTGAAGACCTTAACCCTATAGAAGTAGCCTTGTCGTATGAACGACTTCTAGAAGAGTGTGACTTGACGCAAGATCAATTAAGTCAAAAGATCTCGAAATCCAGATCAAGTATAACCAATCACTTAAGACTGTTAAAATTACCTGCGGAAGTACAAGCAGGAGTAAAAGGTGGATTGATCAGCATGGGTCATGCCAGAGCACTGGTTTCTGCTGGCTCAAGCGAGCTACAGATAGAATTGTTCAACCGTATTGTGGAAGAACAATTATCCGTTAGAGAAATAGAAGCTATTCTTCGCGGAGAATCAATAAACGCAGAACCTGGTCAACGACAATCCGGAGCAGGAACAAGCGTTAAAACACCTTTGAGTGATCAGGAATTTGCCCTGAAAGAACACTTAGGAGATAAGCTTGCGACTAAAGTGGAGATCAAGAAATCTGATAAAGGGAACGGAAAGATCATCGTTAATTTTAATTCAGAATCGGATCTATTAAGGATCATCGAGCTTCTTAACAGATAATGCGATTACTCGTTGGTTTAATCTTCAGCCTATCTCTTAGCTTAAATTTACATGCTCAGGAGCAAGCAGATTCGACTGCGGTACATTCTGTTAAAAAGGCAGTGATATACTCTGCTGTATTACCAGGACTTGGTCAAGTATACAATCATCAGTCGATGCCCAAGGGCAAAAAAAAAGCTTTTTGGAAGGTTCCTCTTATATACGGTGCGCTTGGAGCAAGTGGCTACTTTCTTATTTCCAATCAGCAACTAAAGAATGAATTGAAGTCTGAGTACATTAGTCGAACAGAGAACGGTCTGTACAGCGATAAGTGGATACAGTATGACGACCAGGCAATACTTACTCTTTATAATCAGCATTTAAATTTTCGCGACCTGTCAATTTTGGCAGTGACAGGTGTTTACCTCCTGCAAGTTGTGGATGCCGGCGTTGAAGCACATTTCGTTGATTTCGACATATCGGAAGATCTAAGCTTGCATATCAGGCCTGTCTTCTACTCTCGGAAAACTGCCGGAATTGGTCTATCACTTAAATTTCGTTAACGAATTGTCATAAGAACACTAAACAATTATTTTTGTCTAAAGCGCATATGAAAATAGCTCTGATAGGATACGGAAAAATGGGGAAAACGATCGAAGAGATCGCTTTAAAACGTGGTCATGAGATCGTAGCTCGAATTAGCACTTCCAATCCAATTGACACCCTTGATTTTAACGATGTAGACGTTGCAATTGAATTTACCGCTCCGCACTTTGCTGTTTCTCACATAGAATTATGCGTAAACAATAACACACCAATAGTTGTAGGAACAACCGCATGGAATGCCCAATTGGATTATGTGAAAGAACTGGTAGCTCAAAACGAAGGGAGTCTGCTCTACGCCTCAAATTTCAGTATCGGAGTGAATATGTTCTTTGATATAAACAGAAGACTGGCAAAGCTAATGAGTATGTACGAAGATTATAACGTCGTACTGGAAGAAACACATCATACTGAAAAGCTGGATAGTCCAAGTGGTACTGCTGTTTCACTGGCAAATGACATCATGCTAAGTAATCCGAATATATCATCTTGGATCCATGAAGATGAAGTTGCGCCGGAGCTAAAAAAAGGTCAGATGGGAGTTATTTCATACCGTAAACCAAATGTTCCCGGAACACATACAATAACATATAACTCTGACATCGATACGATAGAGCTGACACACATAGCTCATAACAGAAATGGTTTTGCACTAGGAGCAGTAATTGCCGCAGAATGGTTAGCCGGCAAGAAAGGTGTTTACACAATGCAGGACGTTATCAAATTTGAAGAATGAACGCAATCTATTTTTACCTCCTAATACTCGTTCACCCATATTTAGCAATGTGGTGGAAAAGCTTTGAACAAGCAGATAGAAAATCATGGGAAGCATTGATCCCTGGTTACAATTACTTTGTTGCGTTCAAGATCGGATGTAATAAACCCTGGTGGTCATTACTGATGATCTTCCCTGGGGTGCATCTCGTGATGTGGTCTGTTTTAAATACATCTTACATCAGAAGATTTGGTTACTTCTCCTTGATCGATACACTGCAGGGTATATTTTTTCCTTACCTGATCTTTTTTAAGATTGCGCAATCTAATGATAAGATCCTTCCTGAAACAAACTGGGCGAATTCTAAGGAAGTAGCCGACCGTGAGTGGGGAGATCACCTTGTGTTGTTCTTATCTCTACCTGTGATCGGACATGTAATTGCCCTTTCCATTGCTGCCGTTACTCGTCCCAAACCAGGCAAGAAAACCAGGGTAAAGGAATGGGGTGACTCAATTCTATTTGCATTGGTCGCAGCAAGTGTTATACGTACATACGTATTTGAACCATTCCAAATTCCAACAGGATCAATGGAGAAAACTTTACTGGTTGGAGACTTTCTATTCGTAAACAAACTTGCTTACGGTCCAAAGGTTCCGGTTACACCTCTATCCTATCCACTCGTTCACAATACTGTGCCTTGGGTTAATATTAAGTCATACACTTCACTTGAAAAGCTAGATTACACAAGACTACCCGGCTTTACAAGCGTAACGAACTATGACGTTGTAGTATTCAACTACCCTTCAGGAGACACAGCTGTTTATGATCCAAGAATGCCAAATGGCTTAATGGGACATGATTATCATGGTGTGGTAATAAAAGAAGCTATTCGTCTGTGGATGAAAGAAAATCCGTATTACGAAAAACTTAAAACCCATATAAACGATAGTATTACAAGAGCTCAAGGCCAAGCCTATCTCGATCCTGAAGCGCTGGACTATTATGCGTATTTATCTGAAGAAGATGCAAAACAGCGGATTTGGGAGATCAATGGCCAGGAATTCATCAATAATCTGGAGGAGTGGAAAAACAAAGCCCGAAAGATGCTGGCAGAAGAAAAAATTGCCTACGATGAAGGTGAGCGACGCATGATCGAACATTACGGATTGATATACAGACCTGTAGACAAGAGAGAAAACTACATTAAGCGATGTGTTGCCATTCCGGGAGACTATGTGGAGATCAAATCTTCTGTGCTTTATATCAATGACAAACCGGCCAAAGTATTTCCTAACCAAAATTTGAAATACAACGTGCGTAACATTCGTATTCCTGGACCAAAAGTGATGGACGAAAAATACGGCCTGGAGCAGGAACGCATGGATTATTACATCAGTTCCAACACAAAAGAAGGTGGCGTAGTGTACACCATGTTCTTAACTGCTACTCAAAAAGAAAAATTGGAAAAGAGTAATCCGGAAGCTACATTCGAACTTGATCTCGAGGCTCAGTATAGCGATAATGACTCGATTAAACCATCCATTGCGCAAAAAGTAAGAAACCTCCACTACTTCCCTAAGGATATCAACGTAAACAACACGGTTTCTGACTTCACGCGTTTCCAGGTTCCTAAAAAAGGAATGACTGTTAAATTGACCAAGGAGAACATTCCGTGGTATCGCAGAATTATAACTGCCTACGAGGGACATACACTAACTGAACGTCCGGATGGTATATATATCGATGGAAAAAAAGC
>SBGS01000096.1 GCA_006226555.1 Bacteroidota bacterium | reverse complement strand
CCCAATGCTCCGTTTAAACAAGTTGCAGCAGGGATGGATATTGAGTTCGTTCTTGCACGTATTGATCCATGGGGTAATTGTACAAATGGAATAGTAAGAGTAAACGCACCACATCTGACTTACAATGCAGGGGAAGATTGCAAATACAGTTCTCTTGGCGGTTCTGATGCTTGGCCTAAGGACCAATACATGAATATATGGGTGGTAAACACGATCAATAGTGATGGGGCAGCGGGAACAATCGCGGGATATGCATACTATCCTTATGGCGCAGCGAACAATGACGGTTATGGAATTCTGATGGATGATGACTACATGGGTACAATTGGAACAGCTGCCGGAGAAGATGGTCGGGTCCTGACGCACGAAATGGGTCACGCGCTTGGTTTGCCTCATATTTTTGATGAGGGTGGTGGACCAGACGGTTGTCATACTGGAGATTGCTATACAGAAGGAGACCGCTCTTGCGATACACCTCCTCAAACGGAAGCCAATTGGAGCTGTAATCAAACGTATAATTCATGTAATGCCATACCTGCAAACGATCCATTTGGAATCGATGTTTATGACCAAATCGAAAATTATATGAGCTATAACGCTTGCCAGAATATGTTTTCCGGTGATCAGGTGAATATCATGAGTAATAATTTTGATGATATATCCTTTCTGAATAATATGCGTCTTCCAGGAAACCTCGCCGCTACTGGTGTCTTGCAACCGGCCACTTTCTGTAAGGCTGACTTTACGACATTCAAACGCGTACTTTGTCCTGGAGAAGAAATTGAATTTATAGACTACAGTTTTAGCAATCCGATGAACTGGACATGGACGGTAACTCCGGGTGTAGAAGGTGTTGATTTTGTATTCACAGGCGGAACTACTTCAAGTACTTCTGATCCTGTAATTCAGTTCTTAACACCTGGTACGTATACCATTCAGCTTGTTGCTGGTGATGGTGTAACTTCTGATACGGAGCAGAAACAAGATTATATCCGAGTGATATCAGATCAGAATTCAATGCCGTTCCTGGAGAGCTTTGAGCCATTTACAACAATGGATGCGAGTGATTATTGGATAGTAAACAATCCTACAGGTAATGGTTTTGAAGTGGTGACAGATGTGGCAAGAACAGGTGCTCATTCTGCTCGTCTACAGAATCATGGTCAACCTGATAATAGCATTGATGAATTGATCGCTTCTCCAATAGATCTATCTACCTTGGCGAGTGGGGATCAGGTAACGCTGACTTTTAGATATGCTTACAGAAAACGCCTTGCTTCAGATGAGGAATGGCTTAAAGTCTTCATCTCTTCTGATTGTGGTAATACATGGGTTCAGCGCAAAACAATTTTTGGAGATCAGCTATCTACTCAAACTGTATATACTCCATGGGAACCTACTTCTGAGAATGATTGGGTAACCGTACATATGACAAACATTACGCAGAGCTTCTGGGTAAGTAATTTCAGATACAAATTCAGATTTGAAAGTGACGGAGGAAACAACTTCTACCTGGATGATATTAATTTGTATAAAGGAAGCCCGTCAGATGAGTTATTGGGTCTGGAAGAGTTTATATCTAATGACGCATGGAATGCATATCCGAATCCCGTTGAGGACCAGCTAACAATCGAAGTAAATGCTCCGGCAGCTGGATCGCTAACATTTGTGTTAAGAGATGTGCAAGGAAGAGAGATTCGTAATACCACTGTATACGCTCAACAAGGATTAAACCTCGTGAGTATGGATATGGCTGATCTTAGCAGTGGAGTGTATGTTTTATCCCTCGCTGGTTCAAATGACGAGGTGAAGAGAATTATTAAATAAGGGTACTAAGGGCGTGAATAACGCCCTGAATACTCGGCTCTTTCAGTTCGATAGACTTCAACCCGGTATTTTCGATTGCTTTGCGCGTACTTTTTCCCCAGGCAATTACTGTTGATCCTTTGGGAAGAGTATTGTGTGAACAATAGGATCTAAAGTTCGAAGGACTGCTAAACACATAGATATCCTGTTCGGATATTTCAGTGGCATTAAATATCGTTTTGTACACTTCCACAACCTCTCTTTGATCGGTTGGTATAACACTCGAGATCGTGCCAAGAGAATTATCTGAAACAGGAAACAATACGCGCCTATTACCAACGAAATCTTTGAAGACCTCCGCGATCTTATTCGGATCACTTCCTTCTCCGGTAAAAGCAGGTTTATATTCCAAAGAAGTTAAAAGTTCTGTTGTTCTATGCCCTACGGCTGCAACAGTAGTTTCAGGATTAATGCTGTTTCTTCGGAGATAGAACATGACTGATCTCGGACTGCTGAAGAATATTATATCGAAAGGGTTTTGAACCTCGTATTCGATGGGTTCAAAAGAAATGAGTGAACGGGCAGTAAGTGATAGGTTTTTCGTCCTGCAATAGGCAGCTAATTCAGAAACTTCATCTACAGATTTGCTGATGAAAATTTTACGCATGTTGATGTAATTCTGCAATGATTTCGCCCACAGGATCCGTAAGTTCTGATCGGTTCTTATGCAGATAGATGACGCTGTTGTCAGTGCCATAAGCAACATGGATCATATTTTCCTCATCACAAAATACACCTAAGGGAAGCTGACACCCGCCCTCGAGTTTATTGAGAACTCCACGTTCGATAGCAATTCTGTCGGCCACATCGGCATGATTGAGCTGAGCCATGATCGCTTTTAGTTCCTGATCATCCTCTCTGATCTGAAGGCCGAGGACACCTTGTGCAGGTGCAGGAACAAATTCAGTTGGATCGAGCACGACTACAAAAAAATCGCTGAGATCAAGCTGAAGTCGGTCTACACCGGCTTTTGCAAGTAAAATAGCATCATAGTTTCCTTCTCTTAACTTATTGATCCGAGTTGGAACATTTCCCCTTAGATCATTCAGCACACAATCAGGTCTGTGATACAATACCTGAGCTTTTCTGCGTGCAGAAGAAGTCCCGACAATAGCATTCGCTTTCAGTTGCCACTTTTGTGTATCGTCAACTGATTCTCTGCGGATCAAAAGAAGGTCAGAAGGATTTTCTCTTTCCGAAACACAAGCTATGATCAGGTCTTTCGGAGGATTAGTTTCCAGATCTTTGTGTGAATGAACCGCAAGATCTACTTTGTTGTTCAGCAATGCTTCTTCGATCTCTTTTGTGAAGAAACCCTTCCCTTCAAGCTTGTCGAAACTCAAATGCTGGATCTTATCTCCCTGCGTTTTGATGACGTTGATCTCCACCTGGTGCCCAAGAGCTTCTAATTGATCCTTTACGTGATTGGCCTGCCATAACGCGAGATCACTGCCTCTTGAACCGATGCGTATCTTACTCATTCGTAGATTTTTTTAGAAGGATTTCTTTTGCCATTAACATGGGCATACTCATGTATTTCTTTTCCATGTAACCCAGTACTTTTTCTAAAATTTCTCTTGATTCACTATCAAGTCTGTCAAGATCATTTTTAAACACCTGGTTCACCGCATTTGATCTGATCTGTTTCACCTGCTCCGGAACTTGGCGCATAGCAAGCTCAACTTCGCGCATTTTATGGATCTGATTGAATTCATACAATGCCTCAGAAATGATCTCTTCTACGTGTTGAATTTCTTTCGAGCGCTCTTTTAAATTCTCTGTAGAGATCTTCTGTAAAAGCTCGATCGATATGTGTGTGACCTTATTGTTTTGTACGATTGTTGGATCTAAGTCTTGTGGTAGCGCAAGATCGATCACGGTTTTACGATCAGTTTCACCATTTAGAAGTTGCGCGTAAAGCTCTGGCGTGATTATATGATGATCTGCACCTGTACACGTGATGATGACGTCGAATCCTTGGTTGTAATCCTTCAACTCATCAAGATGATGAGGAATACCGTTGAGATCACCTGCCAGCTTTTCGGCTTTGGAATAAGTTCGATTGAAAACATGGAAATTTTTAAAACCATGCTTTTTCAAGAAGCGACTCATATTGGTGTTTGTCACACCGGCCCCAATGATCAATATTCTTGAGTCTAAGGGAACATTGAGATCACGTAAGCGATGATAGGCAAGAGAAACAACACTTACCGGCTTTCTGGCAATGTTTGTTTCTGTATACACGCGTTTTGCAGT
>SBGS01000253.1 GCA_006226555.1 Bacteroidota bacterium | reverse complement strand
AATAAACCATTACTATTCGTCACCCCATTTAAGGTATATGTTGCTGCGTCATTTGATGAAACCTGGATCATTCCTACACAGTTTTGCTCACAGTCATCATCTGTTACGATAAGCTCATCAATAGTAATCTGAACAGCAGGTATCACTTCAAATGTTCCATTTAAACTACAACCAGAGTCATCTGAAACTGTATAATTATACGTTCCTCCGCATAAGTCAGACTCATTCGCGCTAACAGAGCTTCCATTGATTGTATACTGATAACTTCCGGATCCACCCGAAGGAACAAATGATACAGAACCATCACAAGTGTTATAACAAGACTCATTTGCGGTATTCACCGTTAACTGGATCTGTGTTGGCTCATTGATAGCCACAGTTTGAACTCCCGATAAACATCCGGCATTATCCTGAACCAATATATCGTAATTCCCTGCAGCTAAATTTGTAAAGTCGGGTAAAGCAGACCACGCAACTCCATTATCTATACTGTATTGATATGGTGAAGCTCCGCCACTTGGTGAGATGCTAATACTACCATCAGTTGAACCGAAACAACTTACATCTACAGTTGTCGGAGCGAAATCAACCGGCGTAGGTTCATTGATCGTTATCTGATCTTGATCCGTACAACCATTAGCATCTACAAAAACAACGGTATAAATACCCGGAGGCAGCGCAGTAAAGACACCAGAAGTATTATTATCCGTGTATGTACCATTATCAATTGAGATCGTTACTGAACCAATACCACCGGTATACGTTGCAGTCAATTCTCCATTATCTGCACCATTACACGTTATGTCTGTCGTGGAAATATTATCGACAGCTAGATCACAGCAATTTGCTCCGGCATTGACTGTTAATGTGCTACTTGTGGTACATAGCGTATTGATATCCATAACCGTTACTGTATAGTTACCCGATGCAAGGTTGGAAACCTGTGCTGTTCCCGGATCAGGCACAATATCCCAAGAATAACTGTAATTTCCAGAACCTCCGGAAACCGTAACAACATCAATTGAACCATCATTAGTACCCAAACATGATTCATCAGTAACGTTAACAAGGTCAATCGAAGGTGCCCCATTATTTAAAACTATTTCTGTTCCACTTACCGAACAACCCGTTGTCAGATCTGTGATAAGTACATCGAAACTTCCTCCACTCAGAGCGGTAAACAAACTGGTTGTCTGTGTATTCGTTCCGTTGTCGATGGAATACTCATAGTTCGAGCTTCCTCCATTAACCGTCAAACTTATTTCACCATCACCAGCGTTACAATTTTCGTTCGTGATAACAGCGGTATAGGAAATTCCATTCACTGAAACAGTGTTTATCGAAGTAACCGGACAAGCTCCTGGGGTAGTGTACTGGACCGTGTAGGTAGACCCTACGATGCCATTCGTGATCTCTCCAGTTGTCGGATCAATAGTTGAACCATCAGCTGGATTCGGATTAAAATCAAAAATACCACCTGGCGTAACAATACCTGTTGCACCATTAGGTTCCCCTGAACAGAAATCTGTGACAACAAAAGACGGATCTGCCGGTGCAGGATCGATGAGGGTATAAGTATCCGATACCGGACAAGTTGGACCTCCTCCAGAACCTTGCTGCGTTATCGTGAAATCATCAAACCAAATCGAGTATTGTGCTGCTCCTCCTGACAATATCTGGAAGGTATGATTTCCTGCCGTCATTGTAACAGTAAAACAGAATTGTGTCCAACCCGTATTTGTTGGGACTGGAACATCAGGTCCCACTTGTACACCATCCACACCGAATGAGAAATGGCTATTTGCCGTATTTTGACCTGAAGCACCAGCTCCTTGAGGACCCGAGTAGAATACACACAGCTCTACTGTTTCTCCGCCAGCAAAAGTATACGAACCTGAACTTATGTTATCTGCACCGGCATAGAAGTATATATATCCGGTTCCGCTATTGGCACCCAAACTACTGCTATAGTTTGTTGATCCGGTAACACACCCCTGGCTTCCTACCGCATAAAGTGGGTGAACACCATCGAAAACCTGACCGGCATCGTTATTACAAGTGTATCCTGTTGGACAATCACATCCAGCCCCTGTTCCTGATTCAAAATCACTGTTTGTGTTTAACTGTGTTCCTCCGCCGTTTGCGTCAGTCACAGTGACTGAATAATCACCTGCACAAACATTCGAGAGTGTTGATGAATTAGTTCCTATTGGATTACCCGAGGCATCAGTCCATGCATACGTATAAGGTGGTACTCCACCAGTTACTGTGATGGTTACAGAACCATCACATATACCTGCACATGAAGGGTCAGTAGTATTGAAAGAACTGATGGTAGGACCTCCAATATTTGCAACAACTTCATTACCCGAAGCAGAACAACTGTTCGCGTCAGTGATCTGTACCTGATAGGTGCCACTTGATAAACCTGTGAATGTACTACTTGTCTGAGAAGTAACACCATTGTCAATTGAGAAATCAAATGGTCCGGTACCACCATTAGTCGTTAATGAAATTTCACCGTCACCTAGACCACAGTTTTCATCTGTTACAGTCGCTGAATACGTAAACCCATTTACAGTAACAGTTTGAGTTGATGAAACAGAACATGGCGCAGGAGTCGTATACTGTACGGTATATGTAGTACCAACTACACCATTAGAAATTGTTCCAGTGGCAGGATCAATTGATGATCCATCTCCCGGGGCAGGATTAAATACAAATGTTCCTCCGGTAGTAAGAATATTACTCGCTGCATTGACATCTCCTGCACAGAAATCCGTTAGGGTAAAAGATGCATCAGCAGGTACGGGGTCAGTTAAAGTAGCTGTTTGTGAAACGGTACACGCGGAAGAACCACTTGTTACTATTTCAATATTATTGATAGCAACTGAAGGATCACTTCCTGCGGCATCATCATTGTTCTGCCATCTTATGGCTATTTGAAGGTTTGGAATATTCTCGCAAGAAGCTGGTAAAGGCGACGAAAATGCCGTCCAAATACCTTGAGGGAAACATGCCCCTGTTCCCGAAAGCAATGGAGTACCTAATTGAAACCATCCACCACCATCATTGTACCAAACAGTAGCCTGATCATTTGGAATGTCCCCGTTCGCAATAAAGTCAAAATTCAATGTCAAACCTGTCTGACCAACAGTATTAATTAGTGGTGTTTCAGCCTGACGATCCGTCATCGGACAGAAAAAGAATCCACATAAACCTCCTGCATCGTATGCCGCTCCACCTGTTGGATTAAATACGCTTGTTATGTGTAATGTTGCATCACCATTATTCGCAATTCCGCAACCTCCGACTGCAACTCCTCCTTCATTGTCATTCACAACGAAGTAATTTGGATCGGCTCCCTCCATTCCCATAGGAACATTCAAGGTCCAACCTGAAGCACCTGACTCGAAATCATCGTAGAACAATTGTGTAGTAACTCCAGATGCATCGCTCACTTCAACACTGAAGCTACCAGCGCAAAGACCCGTAATCGTTGAGCTATTTGTACCAATTGGGGTTCCTGTTCCATCATACCACTGATAAGTGTATGGTGGTGTACCACCGGAAACATTTGCTGTGATCGATCCATCACAAACTCCCGTACAGCTTGGATCAACTGTACTCAAAGAGTTGATCGTTGGTCCTCCGACATTTCCTACAACCTCACTTCCTGTAATCGTACAACCCGTCGTTACATCCGTAACCAAAATATTATAGGAATTCGCTGACAATCCAGAAAATGTTCCGGACGGCTGAGAAGTAGTTCCGCCATTTATTGAATACGTGTAATTACCACTTCCCGCGGATGCAGTAATCGATATCTGTCCATCACCAGCACCACAGTTTTCGGACGACACGGAAGCCGTATAGGACAAGGAGCTTACAGTAACAACAATTTCATAAACCTGAAAACATGTCGGATCGGTTGGATCTTCAGCTCTTACCCAATATGATCCTGAAGTTGCTACCAGATTTGATATCGGATTGGTATTATTCTGAGCATCTGTTTGGCTGGCAAAATAAATCAATGTTGCAGGATCCGAGCCTGCTCCTATCGCTGTTCCAAGATCTGCAGTTGCAGGTGAACATACTGAAACCGGTGTAATGTTTTGGTTAGGTGGAATACATCCACCACAAGGATCAACAGTTATTGCGATCACCTCATCATAGGTAGGACATCCAGGAGTACAATTGGTAACCGTAAGCGTATAATTCGTACTCGTTGTCGGACAGGCATCTGTCGTTATCGAAGAAGGATTCGATAACCCTGCCGTCGGCGACCAACTTGAACAAACAGGCTGATAGATCGGAGGATCATCAAAGGTAATAGACCAGCCAAATAAAGTTCCGATCCCAAGCCCAAGCCCCGGGGCATCAAATGATAATGTCCAGACACCATTCGGATCACAACCATTCAAATTAGAAAAAGATTCCTGAGGAGACCATGTTCCTCCATTTGGAAATCCAGGTCCAAAAGCAGTTCCTCCTACAGGGACAAAAACTGTATTGGAGTAATTTCCGTTTGCAACTCCAGATGGGGCTAAAATGATCGTACATCCTCCCGGAGAGGTTAGTGTCACTGTGAAACCACTCGCATCCAGGTTACACGTTTGTCCGAAAGCAATGTTTGTACCGTTACAATCACATCCGCCAAAGCTCGTACAAAAGAACGAACCGGAAAAATCGAAGCCATTGATCGTCACATTTTGGATCAATCCATCATAAATCGAGTTGGTATTAATCCCCTGAACATTAATATTCACTGATGCACTTCCCGAAGCCACGAGTGAAAACTCATTATTTTCATACGTTTCAATTCCTCCCGGATCCTGGATGATCTGAGCCGTCCCTGAAATTACTGCGCAATCTCCTGCACAGATAGTTGCGGGTGTTGCAGTAATATTGACGTCATAGGTTGGAGGAACTACAACGATCTCAATATTCTGCGTACATACCTGACCAGTTCCTGTAGTGATCTGAGCAGTATACGTTGTTGTTGATGTCGGTGTAACCGGATTTGGATTCTCTCCTCCCGGATTCCCCAATCCATAAGAATAACCATCGTGCAGCCATTCTACTTCAGAATTGATATCATTCATAAAGATCTGAACGTTATCAATTCCCCAGTGATCGTAGTCTGCCCCAGAATCTGCCTCCTGATACCACTGAAACATTGTATTTGATGTGATTCCCGCAGCAGGAACGGCAAAACACCAGTTATTCCAGTTCGTTAATTGCGGATCATTCCCCCCGTTCGGATCGAAATAATGAATGTCTATCCAGGTTGCTCCACCATCAATTGAATATTGAAGATAAACACCTTCATCCGGCTCATCAGGACCTTCACATGGAGCAGCATTTCCTTGCTCTGCAAATAACATATCGAAACAAATGGTAACTCCAGCCGTTGCTGTCGAAAGATTGTATGAAGCAGAAGTTAATGCTCGAGGAACAGACGTATTATTGTCCATCCATGCGTGCGTGGTACCATCTACACCTCCCGGTGAGCAAGGATTGGAAAAGTTAACTGCCCCCGGAGTAGAGCTCCAGCCAGTACCAAAACCTCCAGTATTAAAATCTTCATCTAGAACAAGCTGTCCCGTGGATGATCCGAATGCACTCAGTGTCACACTCTCACCACAAACAATTGTTGTAGAAGGAGAGGCCGAAACATTGACCTCACATTGTGCGCGTAAAATCTGAGTTGATGTAAGTAGTAGTAGAAATAGGAGTTTTTTCATCTCATTCAATTAGGAGATCAATAATCTTGAAGTCTATCAATTTATCATTGATCCAACCGTTGTTGTCTTTTTTGAAAATATAATATGCTTTATCCTTTGGATGATCAAAGTATGTCTTCATTTCATTGGCTGCAAGGTGAACGAAGTAAATTACTTCCTGCGTTGCAGTTCCGCCTTCTTCATATTCAAGTTCACGTGTAAAGCTGATCGTTACATCGTGGTCCGTTAGATTCTTGTATTGAAAAATGATCTGTTGATGGTCCTTTCCGTACTTCTGGTCAACACGATTCCATTCAGCAACCTCAATGATCACTTCATTATCATGATAATATTCAATCCACTCTTGCGCGAAGGATGTAGATAAAAAAGTTGTAAACACTACGAATAAGGAGAACAATAAATACTTCATTTTAAGTCAGGTATGTTGCGTAAATTTAATACAATTTAAGGTGAAAATCCAGTAAAAATGAGCATTATGAGGGGGGAACACTCATATAGCAGTTTATTCCATCAATCGCTTAGCACGTCCTATTATTTCAGATCGCAAGGACTCGGGCTCAAGCACCTTAAGCGCACCTCCATAAGAAAGGATTTCTCTAATCAATTCTTCGGTTACCACAACCTTCAATTCGAACTGAAAAGAACCGTCCTCCAGCATATTCAGAACCTTTTGAGTACTGTGAATTGGAAGTGAATCGATATACTTAGACGCAAGTGGTGAAGCCACCAAAACCACGCGTTCTGGAGAATGATTACCACTCGTTATACCTACTGCATATTTGAAAAAGTTATCCGGATCAAAATCTTTCGGGCGATCCATCATTTCAGAAGTAAGACGGATATCATCAATTCGATCAAGCGCAAAAGTTCGGTAATCATTCTTGCCGAGCTCAAAAGAAACGAGATACCACCTGTTTCGATATTGTTTAAGCAGCAAAGGAAGTACCCGACGTTCACTAAATGCCTCTTCGGTAAATTTACCGTAATCGAATTCTATGATCTTTTTCTCTTTGATCGCGCCCAACAGATCATTAAGAAACTCACTTCCTCCTGACGATGCGGCTGTCTCAAATTGAACATATGACTCGGCATTTTCATTTTTTGAGACCGTAACCCTGTCCGCGATTTTATCGATCGCACTACCAAATTGCTTGAAAAGCTCGTTGTCTTTGAATTGCAAAAGTGTTTTGGCAGCAAACTCAATGGCCTGCATGTCATCATTTGTAAGAGGAATGTCGGCTAAGGTATAGGCGGGATCTTCATAATAATACCCACCATTCGCCTTACTGTATTTAATTGGAGCATCGTGCTCCATACGCATGTTAAAAATATCCTTTTCTATAGTCGAATCACAGATATGGCGACCATCGGTGCTTCCGAACAACGATTCTTCACAAGCGATCCTCAGATCCTGCTTCGAAGGATACGGTTTGAATTTGTTACGTAAACAAGAATCAATTACGCGATAGCGAAACAATGCATTCTTGATGTGAGGCATATCAGATCAGGATTGCAGTTGGTGCTCAGGTCTCTTGTAGCCAAATAGCTCGTATTCCTTAATTGCTTTAACTACTTCTGCCGGAACGTCTTCCTCCCAGCTCAAAGCACCCGTTCGGATCTTAGCCAATACGTCATCTGATATGATACCGAGTAATGAGCTGTCAAAGTTTTCAAATGCTGCCAGCTTATTGTTGTCTTTCATGTATTCCAGAAGACCCACCAAATTCCTAGGTACAACAAAATTGTCAAGCGAGTATAGGTCACCCGTTTCAACGTTGTTCGCAGGATAAACGTAAATCTTCACATTGTGACCAAATCCGCGACCAAATGCTTCCAATAATCCGCCTGGTAGATTGTCATAATAGCGCTCATCGAATATTGTTTGTAAGTTGTAAACTCCAACAATCACTCCTATCAGATGCCCACGACTGATCGGCGCCAGATAGTCTACCATTTTATAGTGCTTCAGGTAGTTTGAAATCATTACCGTATATCCAAGCGAACCTAATAACTCCGCCCTATCTACAAAGTCTTTGTCCGATATCTTTCCATCTGCTGTAAGATCCTTTAACGTGAGCTCTACGATCACACGTACATTTTCCTTTGATATGCCCTCTTCTGCCTGGAATTGTTCCAATCCTTTTTCAAGCATATCTATATGAACCTTCGTAACAGGTCTGAACCTTCCTCTGATCAAAAGAATGTTTTTCTTGTATAAAGCAGTTGCAGGCTGAAGCACGTTTCCACTAAGGTCAAACATGGTTGAATCCGTGATACCTCGTTTTACCAGATTAAGTGCAATAATACGGTTATCTACATTGTCAAAATCAGGACCTGAAACTCTCAACATATCTATCTCCATTCGCTCACGCGGCAATCGTTGAACAAGATGCGCCAGGAATTCGTCAAGATCGTGATTATGGAAGTAACAAGCATGAACAAGATTTACACCCAGAATACCAATTGCTTCCTGTTGTGCCTTGTGACTATTATCGTGCATTTTAATATGCAGAATAACATCATTCGGTTCAGAACCCAAAGAAAGCTGAAAGCGCATACCAACCCAGCCTTGTCCCTGATTTGTTTTGTGATAGTTCAGAGACTCTACCGTATTACAGAAGGCAAAAAATCGTGCTTCTTTATATTTATTCGGTAAACGTTCGCACAAAGAATTGTATTCCGTTCCTAACATCGTTAACAATCGCTCTTCACAGACATAACGCTCTGCTTTACCATACATGGAATCAGAGACTTTCATATCATAAGCTGATTGCGTATGTGCAATTGTACCAGAGCTTCCTCCCGCTTTAAAGAAATTTGCAGCTACTTCTTGTCCTGCTCCGATCTCGGCGAAACATCCATATATATCAGACGTCAAATTGACCTTTAGCGCCTTTTCTTCTGTTGTTAACCTTCTCTCGTCAATCATATATCTTGTGTGCGTTCAAAACAAATTTAAAATTATTCGGGTTTCTGAAATGCAGGATTGTTGATGAAATCCCAATCTGTCATCGTATTCAGAAATGCGATCAGTTGTGCGCGTTGAGTTGCATTTAACTGCACGCCTCCCTGAAAAGCATATTCGATCAATGGATCAATAGTAGCACTATTCTGTATGCCAAATGAATAATGGTCTACCACTTCCTCAAGGGTCGAGAATCTTCCGTCATGCATATAAGGAGCGCTTAATGCTATATTCCGCAATGTAGGTACTTTAAATTTACCAAAGTCATTTGGATCACCGGTTACTTCACCTCTACCCAAGTCGGTAAAGGTAGCATCCAAACCATTGTTGCTGAATTTCATCACTTGCATCAAAGCTCCGTTGTGGCAATGAAAGCAGTCCGCTCCATCCAAACTTTTAAATAGCGAATATCCTTGCCATTCATCAACAGTAACCGTCTGAAAAATTTCCTGCTCCTTACTACTTAAAGTATAGCCATTTTCATACTTGTACATCACGTCATATTTCGATGAACCGGAGATCATTGTCCTGAGGAATTGAGCCATAGCCTTTGCAACTTTTAAAGAATCAATTCCTTCTTCTCCAAAGGCCTTATAGAACATATTTCTGTAAATCACTGAACCCGAAAGCTCACTCACGGCATTCTTCCACGATTCGTGCATTTCGATAGGATTCACAACGGGCTCAAGGATCTGCTCTTCCAAAGTTTTAGCCCTTCCATCCCAGAAGAAGGATGTGTTCCAACCCAAGTTAATCAAAGCCATTGAATTCCGGTTGCCCTGAATTCCATCAATTCCTGTTGAATACTGATTGGGGTCGGAAAATGCAGCCTGTGGTGAATGACAATCAGCGCATGACATGGTATTATTTCCACTTAACAGCGTTTCATAAAATAGTTTTCTGCCTAACTCAACTCCCTCAACAGTCATAGGATTATCGTCCGGAATGATCATAGTTGGAAAATGTGAAGGAATTGCCAGATCGTATGGTGTAGGCTCAAAAGTAACCTTGTCTTTCTTACAAGAAAGAATAATAACGAGTGTCGAAAGAAATAGAATAATTGGTTGAAATTTCATCACTATTGACTAATCGCAAATTGAAAATTATCGACAAGTTTGGTTGTTAACACCACTTGACTTGCTGTAGAATGTGAAGTAAATTCAGTTTTAAGATCAATCGGATTACTATCTCCTCTAAAGAAGTTGAGCATATCCAACTTTAGGGTAGAACGGTATAAATAATCCGCCTGTTTAATCCAATTCATGTTCGAAAACGACTTCGTTCTCAGATTTACATCTAATCCTGTGTGATAAACAACGTTCAGATCAAAGTTGTCAATAGCATCTACAATGGTGTCGGCTTTTGCCTCAACTTTAAAGAAGATATATCCCGGATTCCAACCCCAATGCATATCATTCGCATTCATGATATTTAAAACGCTATTGACATCGAATGCGGACGGATCAGCGTGATTGATCGAGCTCTGAACACCAATGTTAAAGTCCAGATTTTGATAATTAGACGGGTGTCCATCTGCTCTGAAAACAAGCATCCCTCGCTCTCTGTAATCAAACAAACCGGCATCTATTAACATACCGTCTGAAGAACGCACATTTTCGAAAAAACATTTGATATCCGTGAATTTCACTTTATAACCTTCATCTGTAACATATACGCTATCTAGTTTTAATGACTCTGATCCAAAATAAGGTTCCATGTATAACTCTAATTGGTTAGTGTGAAGGTCTTCAACTACAACCGGATCCTTTTTCTTACAAGAAGTATGCACCGTGACCAACATAATCGCTAGTGCTGAAAATTGGAGAATTCGTTTCATCTTTAGATGTTTGGAGATATCCTATAAATATACGAAGAAAAAAAAATTGAATTGTTACTTTAGTCCCAATGAGTTCGAGTGAAAAACCATTAAAAATTATTAATGCCTCTGCCGGATCGGGTAAGACCTATCATCTGGTGAAGGAGTACCTTAAACTCATTTTGAATTCACGCAACTCCGGAACATCGTTCAAAGGTATCCTTGCAATGACATTTACCAATAAGGCTGCCCTTGAAATGAAAGATCGTATACTGGAAGCACTGGATGATATAGGACATCCGATCGATGGAAAGAGTAAAAAGGAAGATCTGATCCAGCAACTGGTGAATGAAACGAATTTAAACTCTGAAGAGATCATACTGAATTGTAAGGAAACATTGCGAGAGATTCTGCACCAATTCGAAGAATTTGGAGTAATGACAATCGACAAATTCAACCTAAGACTGATCAAGGCTTTCAGCAGAGACCTCGATCTTCCGGGTGATTTTGAGATCGTTTTTAACGACGATGAAGTGCTGAATCTTGTTCTTGATGAACTACTATCAAAGCTCGGGAACAAAGATTTCCCGGAAATCAATGATCTTGTAGTCAAATACGCACGCTCAAGAATAGAAGATGGAGAAAAGTGGAATGTAAAAACAGATCTTATTGAATTCAGTAAAGTTTTGAATGATGAACGCAATAAGAACGGGGTTTCTACATTGCTTAACACATCATTTAACTCGGCTCATCGTGAAGAGATAATAACCAGAAAGCACAAGATCGACAGAGATCTAGCCGTTTTAACAGATCAGCTCAAGACTGAAATTGAACACATTGATCCTGAAATACTACCCGGAGGAAAATCAACATTGAACTCACTCAATAAATTGGTTTCTCTTCAAGAATTACCTTTGGATCAGATCGTAACTCCAACCATTGAAAAAAACCTTGATGAACCGGGAAAAAAGGTATTTCCGCAAGAAATGGCTTCTCTTTTGAGAGAGATCATTCGATACTGGAATAGTCATCGAGAAGAGTACGCCGCTATACTTGATCATAACAAGAACTTCTTTAATATGGCCTTGTTAAAGTTCATTGCTCAGGAGTTGGGGAGTATCCGAAAAAATGAGCGCGTGATCCGTATTTCTGAATTCAATGAATTGATAGGCAAATTGATCCAGGACGAGGATGCTCCATTTATATATGAGAGACTTGGGAATAAATATGCTCACTTCCTCTTAGATGAGTTTCAGGATACGTCTTTCATGCAATGGCGTAATCTTATCCCTCTTGTACATCATTCTATTTCTACGGAGAATTTAAACCTTATCGTGGGTGACGCGAAACAATCCATCTATCGTTTTAAAAATGGACTGGCAGAACAATTCATTGCACTTCCAGGAATTTATAATCCGGAAAATGACCCGAAAGTCAAACAATTGTCTGACTATTTTGAGGTAATGGGCAACAAGACAGAATTAAAGGATAACTGGAGATCAAGCGCGAAAATAGTTTCTTTTAACAATGACTTTTTCTCAGTTCTTCGTAATCATTTGTCTGAAAAAGGAAGATCATTCTACAACTCGATCGAACAACATCCTCAAAGCAATTTAAATGGCAGTGTAGATATTTGTTCATCCAAGGAATCCATGGATGAAGATCAACTACTCGACGTGATCATTGAAAAAATAAACAACGCCATTGGTGATGGATTCCAGCCGTCCGATCTGTGTATTCTTGGTCCGACAAATAAATTATGTAACGCCTGGGCTTTAAATCTGACCAAAAGAGGCTTTAAAGTGGTTTCTTCTGAATCATTATTAGTCGATTCTGATATTTCCGTTCAGCTTGTAATGAGTTACCTAAAATTCCGGATCAACCCGGAAGGAAAAACTGAACAGCGTTATTTTGCTTCCAAATACTTCGAGAAATTTCCTCACTTGCATTCTGCTTATTCAGACTATCTCTCTTCCGATCCTGAAAAAAGCACTGAATTCAACTTCGATTCATTCGTGGAAGACCATTTTGAAAAAGACAAGTTGTTTGAACATTTCGAAACCTTATACGATCTAAACCATCGTTTCATGAAGTTGATAGGGCTCGATGAATTGAAAAATGCATATCTGCATCACCTGTCAGATGTCATCTTTGAATTCGAACAGGTTCATGGTCCTGATCTTACGGCATTTCTGGAATTCTACGAGTCCAAGAAAAAGGATCTTGCAGTGCAAGTGCCGGAAAGTGATGATGCACTTACGGTAATGACCATACATAAATCAAAGGGTCTTGAGTTTCCGGTAGTCATCATACCTACATTGGACTTTAGGACTGAATCAAAGAAGAAGTTCATCTACGACCACGATGATTTGCTCATCTACAAAAAGCCCGGTAAAAATGAGGTCTTAAAAAAAGCTTCGGAAATATTTACAGAAGAAGAGGACCAAACCTTCTTAGACAATGTAAATGCACTTTACGTTGCGATGACCAGACCACAGGAAAGATTGGTCCTACTCAATTATAATTGTGATAAAAACTCATTTTCTCTTTTCTTCGATACCATATTACGAGAATTAGGAGGATGTTCGGTCAATGAAAACTCTGCACAATTCGTTTCAGATTTTCAAGCCCGCAACAATAAAGGAAAAAAAGAAAAAACCAATCCTTATATCCCTCACAGCGTAAATGATCTGTTGTTCTTTCCTGAGATAGCATTACAAGACAAAGAGGAATTGATCGACACGGGATATCTGGAAACAGAAAGGCAGTACGGAGTTCAATTTCATGAACTTGTTGCCTCGGTAAAATCACCGCTGTCCATCGAACAGATGGAAACAGTAATTGATCGAAAAATTAAATCTGGTAAAATACAGACTTCCTTTCTTCACCAATTGCGTCAAGATGTAATCAATGTGTTAACCAATGAGAACTATAAAAAGCTCATTGAAGGTGGGGAAGAAATAAAAGAATGTACATTACTCAGCGAAACCGGTGAAGAACTTCGTCCGGACAGTATCATTAAGAAGCAAGATGAAACTATCGTCATAGACTTCAAAACGGGTAAGCACAATCAGAAAAAGGACCTTAAACAAGTAAGTACATACTGCAGCCTGCTGCGCGAAATGAATTTCCCGAATGTTAAAGGATACCTTTACTATTCAGATGACCTGGAACTATTGTCCGTCTGAAGAAACAACTTGAAAAACTCCTTCAATTATTGTATCTTCAACAAGTTCCGGAATCGTGACCTTCAGTTTTGGCTCAACCTGCATTGCTCGTTTGATAGCGAAAATAGCTCCTTCGTTACGAGCCCAGCTTCTTCTGGCAATTCCATTGTTCACATCCCAATGAAGCATTGAACGCAATCTTCTCTCCGCGTCTTCAGATCCATCGAGTAACATACCGAATCCACCGTTGATCACTTCTCCCCAACCTACTCCACCTCCATTGTGGATCGATACCCAAGTCGCTCCTCTGAACGAATCTCCAATAACATTGTGGATCGCCATATCTGCTGTAAATCTTGAGCCATCATAAATGTTTGATGTTTCACGGAAAGGAGAATCCGTTCCTGAAACGTCATGATGGTCACGCCCCAATACTACTGGTCCAATTTTACCGGCCTTGATCGCATCATTGAATGCATTGGCGATCTTCATGCGACCTTCTGCATCTGCGTAAAGAATTCTCGCCTGTGAACCGACTACCAGTTTGTTTTCCTGAGCACCTTTGATCCATTGAATATTGTCCGCCATCTGCTGCTGAATTTCAGAAGG
The DNA here is from genome assembly GCA_006226555.1 of Bacteroidota bacterium. Lineage (GTDB taxonomy): Bacteria > Bacteroidota > Bacteroidia > Flavobacteriales_D > Crocinitomicaceae > UBA4466. Next base: position 7,656 of record SBGS01000253.1, on the reverse strand, counting down.
GCTATTTTTCATGATCTCTTCCAGGACTTCGCAAGCGATCTCATCGGTTATTTTAAGATCAGCAGGGTCATTTGAAGCACAAACCCAACGGAATGGCCCAAATCCATAATCAAAACACATTGGACCCATAATATCCTGTACATATGAAGGATATCTGAAGTCTATTCCGTTATCAGCCATTATATCAGCTCCGGCACGCGAAGCCTCCAGTAAAAATGCGTTACCGTAGTCGAAGAAGTAGGTCCCCTTCGCCGTGTGTTTATTGATGGCTGCTGCATGTCTTCTCAAAGATTCCTGAACCTTTTCTTTGAATAATTCAGGGTCTGAAGCCATTAGATCATTTGATTCTTCAAAGGAAAGTCCTGCAGGATAATATCCACCTGCCCATGGGTTATGTAAAGAAGTTTGATCTGAGCCCAAGTCGATATGAATAGACTCCTTATCAAATTTTTCCCATACGTCTACAACATTCCCTAAAAATGCAATGGAAACTACTTCTTTTCTATTTTGCGCCTCTCTAACTCGCTTAACTAATGCATCCAAATCATCGATGATCTCGTTAACCCAACCCTGTTCGTTTCTGATCTTTGTGATCTTTGGGTTTACCTCTGCACAAATAGTTATACATCCTGCAATATTACCGGCTTTGGGTTGAGCACCGCTCATTCCTCCTAGCCCGGAAGTTACGAAAAGAGATCCCGACGGCTCCTTTTTGATTTTTCTGAATCCGTTCAATACGGTGATCGTTGTTCCGTGAACAATTCCTTGTGGTCCGATATACATGTAAGAACCGGCTGTCATCTGTCCATACTGTGTAACACCAAGAGCATTGAACTTTTCCCAATCATCCGGTTTTGAATAATTAGGAATCATCATTCCGTTTGTTACCACAACTCGAGGTGCATCTTTATGAGAAGGGAAAAGTCCCATTGGATGACCTGAGTACATTACCAAAGTTTGCTCGTCCGTCATCTCAGACAAGTACTTCATGGTAAGACGATATTGGATCCAATTCTGGAAAACGGCTCCATTCCCTCCGTATGTAATCAACTCGTGAGGGTGCTGAGCAACGGCATAATCCAAATTATTTTGGATCATCAGCATAATTGCTTTTGCCTGCATGCTGTTTCCAGGATAATCCTCGATCGATCGCGCCTTCATTTCGTAATCAGGGCGGAAACGATACATATATATTCTTCCGTATGTCTCTAACTCCTGAGCAAATTCGGGAGCAAGTTCAGCATGGAACTCAGTTGGGAAATATCTCAATGCATTTCTTAGCGCTAATTTCTTCTCTTCGCTGCTCAGTATCTCCTTACGTTTAGGCGCATGATTCAAAGAATAATCATACTCCTTTTTGGGAGGTAACGTGCTTGGTATCCCCTCTGTAATTGCTGCTCTGAACGATTCAAGATTCATACAAAATATTTTTTTTGCAAAGTTAATGAATTAAAAAGCCCCAACCGAAGTCAGGGCCTCACTATAATTTGTTATTCATACTATTTTATGATACTTACATGCCCATTATAGGTATACTTCGCATCGTTGATCAAATCCTTAGTGGTTATGGTCCAGACATAAGTGCCGGTAGGCAGCTTTTCACCATTGTATGTTCCATCCCATGGAATCTCAAGATCATGGCTTTCCCAAACTACTTCACCCCATCTATTAAAGATCAACAGTTCAAAATCATAAACGTCAATTCCTTCCATGAAGACACGCCATCCCTGATTAAACTCGTCATTATCAGGTGTAAAGGCATTAGGAGCGTAGATTACAACTTCCGGTAAAACGATCAGCTCGTAGTCAACTGTATCTTTACACCCTAGCTCAGATGTAACAATTAACGAAACATTATAAGTACCTACCACTCCATCCGGGAATGTAGTGATAGTTGTTGATTCACTACTTGTTGAAGGATATGCAGATTCAAAGTACCATTCATATTCATTAGCCAAGAATGAAGTACTTGTAAAGATCACCTGCGTATTGAACATTCTAACCGGATTCGGTGAATGCTGGAAGCTAGCAACCGGTTTTGGTTTAACTTCTAATGCACCAATAAATGTAGTAGAATCAATACATCCCAAATAACTTGTGACGATCATCTGAATATCATAAGTTCCTTCATAGAACTCAGGTGTTTCTATTGTATCCTGATTGACATATGCATATTCACCGTCCACTAACCAATATACGTATTGTGAAAGTGCGGAATCTGTCGTATTCACCACGTGGAAAACCGCCGGTTCACATTGCTCCGGATCCAGAACTTCGTACTGAGGAACCGGTAATGGAGCCACAAATACATTGGTATTCATTACCAACGGCGTTGTCTCACATCCATCTGTAATCGTAACTATATAGTCTTGAGTAGATGGAGGATTCACGCTAAACTGATGAGAGGTATTTGCGCCAGATTGCGTTTCTCCTGATGACCATACAAAAGTATAAGGTGCACCAATACCGCCTGAAACATTAGCCCATACATCAGTTGGGTATCCAGGACAAATAGTATCAAAAGGAGATATACTTCCCGATAAAGGGGGATGCATACTTACGTTTATGGTTTCTGTAGCGGACGTGCAACCATTTAAACTCTCAACATATACCGAATAAGAAGAATTCACCAATGGATTAACCATCTGTGTTCCCTGTGTATCACCTGTAAAATCCCAGTGATAAGTATATGGTCCTCCTCCGGCTCCAGCCCCTGTCGCTACAAGAGTTGCTGTTCCGTTTTCACAGACAGTTGTATCATTACTTACCGTTACACTCGGATCTCTAAATACCGTTACTGTAAATACTTCAGGTGGTCCAACGCAAATACCATTTGTTGGTGTAACCGTTATTGTTCCAACCTGATCATTGTTAATTGCACTACCGTAGAAGGCGAAAATATTTCCATTCCCAGCAGGTCCTAAACCTATGGCAGTATTCGTATTTGACCAACTGTAAGTAGTTGCTGGATCATTCCCTGTGAATGCAGGAATCGTAACAACATCGGTATTACACACCGTAATATCTGAAATCGCATCGACTGTAGGTGACTGATAGACCGTCACCGTTGTTGATGCCGTTACAATATCAGGACAAGCAGGATCCGTAACCGTGACTGTATACGTTCCAGCATCAGCAGTAGTACAATTTGGAATTGTTGGATTTTGAAGATTTGAAGTAAATCCATTTGGACCTGTCCATGCATAATTTGTTCCTCCAGAAGCTGTCAGCTGTATCGTTTGTCCCGAACAATAGGGCCCAGAATTATTTGCAAGTGCCGAAAGACCCCCAGTAAAGTTTATTGTTACATAACCATTACCTGTATTAACACCCGCATTACACGTAGCTCCGGCAGGAACCAAGCTGGAACCGCCTCCTCCACCTCCTCCACCTGCAAAGGAAGTAAGACTAATATTATCAGAGCCACCACCGCCACCGCCGTAGTAACCTCCTCCTCCCCCTCCTCCGGGGTTAATTCCATAACCTATATCAACACCTCCGGCTCCACCTTGACCAAAGCTACCAGAACCTCCTGAACCACCTCCAGATGTCCAAGGATTACCCCCAGAACCACCAGCCGTCGCCGTAGCACCTCCTCCTCCATATCCATATGTGGTCTCGCCAGCCGTACCAGATGGACAACCTCCGTTACCTCCCATACCATTTTGGTCTCCTCCACCTGTTCCACCACCACCACCGGCAACAACAACAGCGTTCATAAGACCTCCTGGAGCCAAAGAAACAGCAGAATAACCTCCTCCCGCACATGAAGACAATCCAATTGAAGAAGGTTGGCCACTTCCTCCACCTCCAACACCAGCAGCAGGACATCCGCCTTGCTGACCAACAAAAATTTCAAGAACCTGGCCTGGAGTTACATTCATGGTATACGTTACGACAGCTCCATTTCCTCCTGCTACACCTCCTCCTTCAGCTCCGGCAACAATAACCGTGATACTGGAGACACAATTCGGAACAGTCCAGTTCTGAGCTCCAACGGTGTTGAAATTAACGGTATTTTGAGCAAAGGAAACTCCGGTGAATATTGTAATGGTAATAAAAAGCGACTTTATCCAATTAGGTAAAAACATCTTATATAGTTTGTTAATTAGACGTAACCCGAGGGTTAAAGTTGCGTCCTGTATAGTCTTAGGGCGCAAAATTACGCTAACATTACCAATATATATCGAATTGTGAATTATTGAACAACTCAACTATTCCCTGTAATGTACTTAAACGATTTACCAGGATAAATAGCATTTTGACCCAATTCTTCCTCTATGCGTAATAGCTGATTGTATTTCGCCATACGATCTGAACGCGATGCAGATCCAGTTTTTATTTGTCCACAATTCAAAGCAACAGCTAAATCAGCAATCGTGTTATCTTCTGTTTCTCCTGAGCGATGGCTCATTACAGAAGTATAACCGTTTCTCGTAGCTAACTGAACAGCTTCAATCGTTTCAGTTAAACTACCTATTTGATTCACCTTGACTAGAATAGAATTTGCAATTCCTTCTTCAATTCCACGTGAAAGTCTTTTTGAATTTGTAACAAAAAGGTCATCACCAACTAATTGAACTTTATCTCCAATTCTGTCAGTAAGCATCTTCCAACCTTTCCAATCGTCCTCAGCAAGTCCATCTTCAATAGATATAATCGGATATTTTGCACACCAACTTGCCCAGAAATCAACCATCTGTTCTGAAGTCATTTGATCTCCAGTTGATTCAAAAACGTATAATCCTGAATCAGATTTGTAAAACTCAGACGATGCTGCATCCAAGGCTATCCACACATCTTTGCCAGGTTCAAACCCTGCTTTCTTAATGGCTTCAATTACAACTTCGATGGCTTCCTCATTTGAGCCCAAACTTGGTGCAAATCCTCCTTCATCTCCAACATTTGTTGACATTCCACGATCCTTAAGAACTTTTTTCAAGTGATGAAAAATTTCAGTTCCCCATTGAAGTCCTTGTGAAAAAGATTCTGCGCCAAATGGCATTACCATAAATTCCTGAATATCGATCTTATTGTCAGCATGAGATCCTCCATTCAAAATATTCATCATTGGTACAGGCATAGTAACAGCTCCGACTCCACCAATGTATTGGAAAAGACTAAGGCCACACTCTTCCGCTGCAGCTCTAGCTACTGCCAAAGAAGTACCCAATATCGCATTTGCGCCTAAATTGGATTTGTTCTCCGTCCCATCCAACTCACGCAATTTCGAGTCAATTCCCTTCTGATCACAAACATCCCATCCAATAAGCGCATCATTTATTATTGAGTTTACATTCGCAACAGCCTTTAAAACACCCTTACCCATGTATGTTGAAGGATCATTGTCTCGCAACTCAACAGCCTCGTGGACCCCCGTAGATGCACCTGAAGGAACCGCAGCTCTTCCAAGTATACCACTTGTCGTAATTACATCAACCTCTACTGTTGGATTACCTCTAGAATCGAGGATCTGTCTTGCTATAACTTTTGCGATATAACTCATTTTTTGAAATTTTGCATGTTTGTAATAAACTGATCGAATAGATAACGAGAGTCATGCGGACCTGCACTTGCTTCCGGATGATATTGAACCGAGAATACCGGTTTGTCCTTCAATGCAATTCCCGCTACAGTATTGTCGTTCAGGTGAACGTGTGTTACCTGCACTTCAGGGTGTGCGTCTAACCCGTCTTTTGCAATCACAAAACCGTGATTCTGGGAAGTGATCTCACCTTTACCTGTTATCAGATTTTTGACAGGATGATTAATTCCTCTGTGTCCATTAAACATCTTCTCCGTCTTAAGTCCAAGACTTAATCCCAAAATCTGATGACCAAGACAAATTCCGAAAATTGGTCTTCCTGTTTTTCTGATCTCCTGAACCAATTCTATTGACCCTGGCATTGCTGAAGGATCACCAGGTCCATTTGAAAGCATATACCCATCCGGATCAAACGATCGGATCTCTTCTAATTTCGTTGTGAATGGATAAACACGTACGTGACAACCTCTATCCGCAAGACAACGAACAATATTCTTTTTTACACCAAAGTCAATCAAAGCAACTTTATACTTCGCATCTTCCGGTATAACATCATAAACTTCGTCAGTAGTGACCTTGGAGGACAACTCCAAACCAGCCATACTCGGAACTTTTGCTAATTCAGCTTTTAGCTCGTCAATCGATCTTTCCTCCGATGATATCAAAGCATTCATAGCTCCTTTGGAACGAATATGGCGTACTAATGCTCTTGTATCCACATCAGCAATCCCTACTTTATCATCTTCAAGCATATAATCCTGCAGAGATCCTGAACCTGAGGGACGCGAATAGCCATCAGAGAATTTTTTAATGACCATTCCGGCTATCTTCATTCCGTCTGATTCAACCTCCTCGGTATGTACACCATAATTACCTATATGTGCAGTAGTCATGATCAGGATCTGTCCATAATATGATGGATCCGTAAAAACTTCCTGATAACCTGTCATCCCCGTATTGAAGGCGATTTCTCCTGTTGTAGTACCAATTTTCCCAATTGCTACACCATTGAATACTGTTCCATCTTCCAATAAAAGAACTGCAGGCTTCTTTTCAGTCATGATAAAAATTTTGCGACAAAGTTACTATTCAAATTTGATAAACCCATTTAGTTGAGGTATAAAAAAAGGGCGCTCTTTCGGAGCGCCCTTCTCTATGAGTAAGTTCTTACTTCTCTTCTTCCTCTTCAGAAGACTCTTCAGCCTTTGGCTCCTCAGGAGTTTCTTCAGATTCAGTTGCTTCTTCAGCAGCAGGAGCTTCTTCAACTTGTTCCGCAGCAGTATCTTCTGTTGAAACTTCTTCAGTTGTTTCTTCAACTGTAGTAGTCTCTTCAGCTGATGCAGCTTTTGGTGCTCCTCCTCTACGAGAACGACGAGTCGTTTTCTTAGCTTTTTCGTTTGTGTAAAGCTCGTTAAAGTCAACAAGCTCGATCATACACATTTCAGCGTTATCACCTAAACGGTAACCTGTACGAATAATACGTGTATATCCACCTGGACGGTCAGCAATCTTTGGTGCCACTTCTCTGAACAATTCAGTAACAACATTCTTGTTCTGTAATTGACTGAAAACAACACGACGAGAATGAGTAGAATCCGTTTTTGATTTTGTCAAAATCGGCTCAATATACACTCTTAACGCCTTTGCTTTAGCAACAGTAGTGTTGATTCTCTTGTGCTCAATTAATGAGCAAGCCATATTGGAAAGCATTGCTTTTCTGTGTGCAGCTTTGCGACCCAAATGATTGATTTTTTTTCCGTGTCTCATAATTTAAAATTTCGTAAGTAACGGTTAGTTGAAACGTGTATCGCCCGTATTCAACCACCTATTACGCCATTAATAAAATTTCCGCGATACTAGTCTTTATCCAATTTATATTTAGAAACATTCATTCCAAAAGAAAGTCCCTTGTTTTCAACTAGGTCTTCCAATTCTGTAAGTGATTTTTTACCGAAGTTTCTGAATTTCAACAGATCGTTCTTGTTGTAAGAAACCAAGTCTCCTAATGTTTCCACATCGGCAGCTTTCAAACAGTTCAATGCACGTACAGAAAGATCCATATCTACCAACTTCGTTTTCAAAAGTTGACGCATATGAAGTGAAGTCTCATC
>SBGS01000144.1 GCA_006226555.1 Bacteroidota bacterium | reverse complement strand
GTAAGTAATGCCACCTCCATCATGAAGTCGGATAATGTATTGCTTTCACCTTCATTCCTGGAAACAACGTATTCCTTGATCCCGGCAAGTAATTCCTCAACGTTCTGATAGCGTTCTACCTCTTCCGGGCCTTTATCCTTTTCGGAGTTAAGCTCCTTCAATATCCCACTCATACGAGCAATTTCTTGTGCTAGGGTATAGGCATCTTTTGTGTCGATCTGGGCCTGAAAGCTTTTTACCATTATCACAAATTCTGCAATCTTATTCCTGGCTCCAGCATTAATCGCTACAGGATAACGATTCATGTCATTTATGACCTCCCACATGCTCGTCGCATAATTGTTGGCTGCGATGACAATATTTTGAATAGTGGTCAGGCCAATACCTCTCTTTGGATAGTTGATAACGCGCTTGAGTGCTTCTTCATCGTGTGGATTCGCCGCTAATCTGAAATAGGCGAGCATATCCTTGATCTCCTTACGTTGGTAAAATGAAAGACCGCCGTAGATCTTGTAGGGAATATTGAGCTTTCTTAAAGCCTCCTCAAAGGATCTTGATTGCTTATTTGTTCTGTAAAGTATAGCGAAGTCATTGTAAGAAAGTCCTTTAGCGCGACTTAGGTCAAATATTTTGTTAGCGATCACTTTACCTTCTTCATTGTCTGTCAATGTGCGGATCACACTGATCTCATCGCCCTGATCGTTACCGGTCCAAACGGTCTTTTTTATCTGATCTTTATTCCGTGCAATTACATGATTCGCTGCTTCAACAATGTTTTTCGTGCTGCGATAGTTTTGTTCCAGCTTGTATAGTGCAAAATCCGGATAATCGCGTTTAAAATTTAGGATGTTTTGAATGTTTGCCCCTCTAAATGAGTATATACTCTGGGCGTCGTCACCAACCACACAGATATTTTCATAAACGGCTGCTAACTTTTTAACGATCAAATATTGAGCATAGTTTGTATCCTGATACTCATCAACCAGAATGTATCTGAACTTCTGCTGGTAATGGTGTAAAACATCAGGATGATCACGAAGAAGAATATTTGTTTGATACAACAGATCATCAAAGTCCATAGCTCCGGCATTGAAGCATCTTGCTGCATAGGTTTTATAGATCCGAGCCATCTCAGATCGCTTAGCCATCTTGTCTTCCAACTGGATGTCCGGGTTATTTTCGTAGGCTTCAGGAGAGATCAAGTTATTCTTGGCAGATGAGATCCTTCCTAAAACATTTCCGGGTTTATAGGCTTTGTCATCCAGATTAAATTCCTTGATGATAGATTTCAAGAGACTTTTGGAATCTTGAGTGTCGTAAATGGTAAAATTACTGGGGTATCCCAATCGATCTGCATTGTATCTTAAAATCCTTGAGAAAACGGAGTGGAAAGTCCCCATTGTAATGTTCTTGGCTTCTGTTCCTCCTACGATCTTGCTGATCCGTTCGGTCATTTCTCTGGCAGCCTTATTGGTAAAAGTCAATGCCATGATGTTAAACGGGTCAACGCCTTGTTCCATCATGTAAGCAATACGATACGTTAACACACGCGTTTTACCTGATCCCGCACCGGCTATGACCATAGTAGGCCCTTCTATATGCTGAACAGCGGCCAATTGGCTTTCATTCAATTCATTTAAGTAGCTCATTGCCCTGAATAATTTGATGATTAAACGATGCGGTTGAGGATCAACATCTTTACAAATCTAACAAATAGTCATCAGAACTATTGTGAATAAATCGAATATTTACGCTTATATCGTTTGGGTAGATTCTACGCGAATATTTTTAATTTTGTCCTCTAAATTTTAAGGTTTACTCATGACAAAAGGATTTAAACCGGGAGTTCTAACCGGGGATGAGGTACAAAGACTTTTTGCTGTTGCAAAGAAGGAAGGGTTTGCGCTTCCTGCAGTTAATGTCGTAAATACATCTACGGTCAATGCGGTAATGGAGACGGCAGCTAAATTAAATTCTCCAGTGATCATTCAGTTTTCTAACGGAGGAGCGCAGTTCTTTGCCGGAAAAGCACTATCTAATGAGAACGAAAGAGCAACAATTGCCGGAGCAGTTTCAGGAGCGCGTCATGTACATTTGATGGCGGAACTTTATGGAGCTGTAGTAATACTTCATACGGATCACGCTGCTAAGAAGCTTTTACCTTGGATCGACGGATTATTAGATGCCGGGGAAGCTTTTTACAAAGAAACCGGTAAGCCTTTATATAGCTCTCACATGATCGATCTTTCAGAGGAACCGATCGAGGAGAACATAGAAATATGTAAAGGATACCTCGAGCGCATGAGTAAAATTGGAATGACTTTGGAGATCGAATTGGGTATTACCGGTGGGGAAGAAGATGGTGTTGATAATTCAGATGTTGATAGCTCAAAACTATACACACAACCAGAGGAAGTCGCTTTTGCATATGAAGAACTTTCAAAGATCTCTAATCGTTTCACGGTTGCAGCTGCATTTGGTAATGTGCACGGAGTATACAAGCCAGGTAACGTTGTGTTGACACCGAAGATTCTTAAGAATTCTCAGGAATACATTCAACAGAAATATAATACGGGCGAAAATCCGGTAGATTTTGTATTCCATGGTGGTTCAGGATCAACGTTGGAAGAAATCAGAGAGGCCATTTCTTATGGAGTGATCAAAATGAATATCGATACTGATCTTCAGTTTGCCTTTACAGAAGGGTGCAGAGATTACATCGTCGACAATATCGATTACTTGAAAACACAGATAGGTAATCCGGAAGGTGAGGATGTGCCGAATAAGAAATACTACGATCCGCGTAAATGGATCCGAGAAGGAGAGCTTACATTTGTAAAAAGATTAGAGCAATCATTCAGGGATCTGAATAATGTAAATACGCTTTAAAAAAGATTTTATGGTTTGGTTTAAAAGAAATAAGGAAGGGATCACGACTTCTACTAAAGAGAAAAGAGAGACTCCTGAAGGGTTGTGGCAGAAGTGTTCGAACTGTAAAACGATCTTCGCAGCAGATGACTTGAAGAACAATGCATACGTATGTAATCGTTGTAATCATCATGAGCGTATCGGGTCTGAAGAGTACTTCCAGATCATTTTTGATGAGGGCAAATACAAAGAATTGGATGCTAAGCTGGAATCTGGTGACCCACTTAAATTCGAAGACACGAAAAAATACTCGGACAGGATCAAGGCCACTCAAAAGAGCACGGGTTTGAAAGATGCTGTTCGCACGGCAAAAGGTAAACTAGACGGAGAAGATTTTGTCATAGCGGCAATGGATTTCTCATTCATTGGAGGTTCAATGGGATCAGTAATGGGAGAGAAGATAGCACGTGCAATCGATGAAGCAATTAAATCCAAGTGTCCTTTTATGATCATTTCGAAATCCGGAGGTGCCAGAATGATGGAGGCCGGACTTTCACTAATGCAGATGGCTAAAGTTTCGGGTAAACTTGGACAATTGGCAGAAGCAAAACTTCCGTACATCTCTCTTTTGACAGATCCGACAACGGGAGGAGTAACGGCTTCATTCGCTATGTTAGGAGATATCAATATTGCCGAGCCGGATGCGCTGATCGGATTTGCCGGACCACGCGTTGTAAAGGAAACGATCGGCCGTGATCTTCCAGATGGATTCCAGCGTTCAGAGTTTGTTTTGGAGCATGGATTCCTGGATTACATCGTGGAAAGAACACAGTTGAAAGATACATTGGCTCTTTCATTAAAGTTGTTCCGTTCCTGATCGGAAAGAAATAAAAAGAAGGTGAATAGGGAATATTCGAAAGAATAGTCTATCTTTGCACCGTTCTTCCAGAGAGGAAGTGCTGCATAAAAATTATTTTAACAATATTGGAATGTATTTAAATTCAGAAAAAAAGAAAGAAATCTTCGCTAAACACGGAGGTTCTGAAGCAAACACAGGTTCTGCAGAGGGACAGATCGCATTGTTCACTTACAGAATTAGTCACTTGACTGAGCACTTGAAAAAGAATCGTAAAGATTACGGTACACAACGTGCACTTCAGTTGTTAGTTGGTAAACGTAGAAGTTTATTAGACTATTTAAAGTCAAAAGATATCGAGCGCTATCGTGCGATCGTTAAAGAACTAGGTCTGAGAAGATAATAGTTCGGTTAATTTATTGAAGAGGGGGCAGTCGACTAGTTTCGGGTGCCCTTTTATTTTATCAGGAGG
>SBGS01000087.1 GCA_006226555.1 Bacteroidota bacterium | reverse complement strand
GATGCTTCTCTTCCGACACCATTATCGCTTATTCTGATCTCCAGGACATCCTGCTCGACCTTCCTTACCTGCATCTTCAATTCTTTCGATCCCTGCTTATGTCTCAATCCATGTTTAAATGCATTTTCGACGTAAGGCTGGATGATCAATGCAGGAACACGTAAAAATTCCGTATCTACATCACTATCAATTTCAAATGCGTAATCAAATTCGCTATCGAGCAGCATCGCCTCCAAATGAATATAGAGCTCCACCGCGTCCAATTCTTCGCTTAACGTAACTGTTGACTTTGAGCTCATATCCAGCACTTTTCTAACCAATCCGGAGAAGTCACTCAAGTAGCGAATGGCATTTTGTTTATCGCTTTCGTAGATGTATCCCTTGATCGAATTCAATACATTGAAGATGAAATGCGGATTCATTTGCGCTTTCAGGGCACTTTGCTGTGTCAAGCGGAGCTCGTTTTCCAGTTTTAATTTCTGAAGTGCTTCTCGCTGTTTTATGCGTAGCACCTTTATTCTCCTCCTGAAGATCAGATAACCGACAAATGCTACGGCCGCTACGATCAATAAATAAAACCACCATCGCTGCCAGAAAGGAGGAAGTACGCTTAATTGAAGCGTGATCCTGTTGATGGAATCCCTTCCTTTGTAGTCTTTCAATTTCAGAATTAGACGATAATCTCCACTTGGTAAGTTTGGCAAGGTGATCCTCCCTTTTGAGGCATAAACTTCCACCCATTCGCCTTTAGCACCCTCTATTTTGTAGGTGAAATGATAATCGCCATTTGACACATAGCTGAGTCCATCAGCCTCAATGATCAATACATCGTCGTGCGACAGCTCGATCCGCTCATCAGGTGAAAATTTTCTTGAACCAACTTTCACTCCGTGCAAAACGATACGCGATTCAATCGTTTTATTCAAGGAATGAATCGGCATTTTGCAGATCCCGCTACCCGTTGATAGCCAGATGTTGTTTAGCTGATCGAACTGTAGACCAGTTACATTATTGGATGGAAGCCCGTCATATACGTCGAAGGTCTGTAGATCTCCTGTGTTCGGATCATAGATGAGCAGACCTTTATTCGTCGCCAGATAGATCAAGCCTTTATGACATCGGATCTGATACGGTCTCACATCCTCTTCAAAATGCTTGGACAACTTCGGCGTACCAGAACCTGAGTATTTCATCAGATCTCCACTTGACTCGAAAAAATAGACGCACCTATTGTCTTGATCGGCCGTTAGTGAAAGAATTTGTCGATCCTTCATGAAATGTTCGACGATCTTTCGTGTACCTCCATCATGGCTAAGGTGGTAAACGCCCATATTACCGGCTAAAAAATAACCGTCATCGAACGGTGAATTCGTAATGTCTCTGAACCAGTCCTTTGCGATCAGTGCTCCCTTTTCTGTGATCGAACCGTTGATGCTGTTCAATGCATAAAGTCCTCCCGATGTCAGCAACAAATATCCATTCCGGTCGTGCAGCATCATTTTCACCGGAGGCACCTGGGTGTTGACAGAATGGATCACACCATTCTTCAGCTCATACAGCGCATCAATTTTATTGAAATAGACACACTGATCGATTCGATCAAAATAGATCGTTCCCAGATCCGATGCAGGTAAATGCTCGTATCTTTTAAATTCATTCGAGTAGGCATTTATACTGCTGATATAACCGTTAGACCCTGCGCCGTAGAAGGTGGAACCATCTGAAGTCAATGCGGTTAAGCGATCTTTCTGATTCAGAAAAAATGCATCTGAGGACCAATAACGCACGTTTATATCAGGAATTCGATACAGACCATCATGCAACGTAGAGATCCAGATATTTCCTTCCCGGTCCTCGATCACGTAGGAAATGGCAGCATCTCCAAAAAGCAGCTCAGCTTTGTCTTCTTTTATAAAATATCGGATAAGACCTGAAAAAGTACTTATCCAAAGCTCATTTCCGCGAAAATTGCTGATCGCCGTGATCTTGTGGTTAGCTATGTACCTGCTTAAAACAGAGGAATTCAAACGACTCCATTCATTGCCGGAATGGTAGTAAATGTATTTGCCTTCATACGAGACCATCCAGGTCGTATCGCCATGACTCGTGATATAACAGGGGAGATTATAATATTCTGAAGTAAAAGGAAGACTTTTTACTTGTTTCCCTTTACGCTCAACAATTTGACCATTGTTATGATAAAAGATCCTATTCTCCTTTCCACTGCAAACGTTATCCGTGAAAGTCGCTCCAGCCTGCCTGCGATCGCCTTCCCATGTCATCTGATCGATCTTTCGGGTTTGCTCATTCATGCGGTAGAACCCTGTGCTGCTTGAGATCCAAATGTTTCCGGAATGATCAGCCTTTACACCATTGATCGGCTTGTTCCACTCTCTGATCACCTCAAGTGAATCGTCCTTTATTCTGAGCAGTTGATTCTTAAAATTGTATCCATAAATGGCTCCTCCGGGTGCCTGGATAAAACCTGTTGCGGATCGTGCTCGCAGATCGGGAGATGAAAATTGTTTGTATGAAACTCCGTTGTATCGAAAAACTCCTGCATCGCAACCGATCCATATAAATCCCTGTTGATCCTCCAGTATACAATAGATCTCATTCGATGGTGCTCCATTTTCAATCGAATACGTAAAATGAGCCGGTTTTTGAGCAAAGCTCAGACTAACCCATAGCGTTAGTACGCAGTAGCGTATACACTTTCTGAACAACAACATGGGTAATTAAAACACTAATGAGATCCCCGTGCTATGAATTCGCAAGGAAGAATGAAATGTTCTCCCGGAGCCTTTATTTCTTTCAAACGCGAATATAAGCGATCAACTGATTGTTTGGCGATATCCTTCACCGGTTGACGTAATGCAGAGATCGGTGGGTTCATGTAGGCAAAACTCTCACTATCATCAAATGAAATAACTCTTACATCAGCTGGTATCTTGACATTGGCTTTGGTTAATGCGCTCAATGCCGGCAGGGTACATAAGTTGTTGAGCGTTACAAAAGAATCTGTGCCTTTCTTGAGCTCTTCTCCAATCACCTTATCGATCTCGCCTTGAACAGATGAAAGATCGATGTAATCAAAACTGATTCCTTCTTCTTCACAGGCAAGTTTTGTCCCTTCTATTCTATCCTGAATAGTACTCACATTTGCAGGAGATGGCACCAGCGCAACTAATCTCTTTGGTTTTTTTGAAAATGCCTTGATCAGTTTTTTCGCTTCGCTTAAATTATCCACTCCGACGAAATCGGCATTTTCATCTCCGGGTCTATCGGTGAAAACTACCGGAATATGGGTCTCCATTAAAA
This sequence comes from Bacteroidota bacterium, assembly GCA_006226555.1. GTDB lineage: Bacteria > Bacteroidota > Bacteroidia > Flavobacteriales_D > Crocinitomicaceae > UBA4466. The sequence goes on along the minus strand of SBGS01000087.1, from coordinate 972 downwards.
TCGGGATCAGCTCTTTAATATCGTTACCCGGAGCGATGATCATACCATCGATATTTCGCTGGATAAGCTCACGCATAAGCTCTTTTTCCAACTCAACATCATCATTGGTGTTCACAATAAAGGTGTTGTAACCGGATTCATACAGTTGCTCCTGTACTACTTTAGAGATCTCGGCATAGAAAGGATTAGAGATATCCGGAAGAACCAGACCAATCGTTTTCGTTTCGCCCTGACGCAGACTTTTTGCAAAGAAATTTGGTACATAACCAAGCTCCTTCGCCTTTTCCTTGATCAGGCGTTGTTTTTCTTTGCTGATATTGAATTGATCGCCCTTGTCGTTGAGAACAAAAGAAACTGTTGCTTTGGATACATTCAAAGCTTTGGCGATGTCATTCAGTGACGTTCGCTTTCCTTTCAAGTGTGATGGTATCTCTTTCATGCAGTGTTAAGTTACAAAAAATGAAATAATTACGGCAACTTGGCCTTCATTGCTGCATATTCGGAAGTAAAGGTTTTATCTCCTTTACATCCTTTTACCAGAGCATTGTTCTCAAAATTCTCAATTCTATTTCCCGGATCCGGGTGCGTACTTAAAAACTCCGGTACACGCCCTCCACCCATTTCTTCGATCTTTCTGAAAAAGCCTGCTCCGCCAGAAGCAACATAATCCGTAGGACATAAATAATCAACCGATTTTTCATCCGCTTCGATCTCATGAGTGCGTGAGAACTTCAGACCGATCAATGCCCCTGTTACCTGCTTAATCGCCGCGCGATCACCTGCAATAACATCCAATAGCACTTGTACTCCAAACATTTTCGTCATTGAACGCGTTGAATGACGCATATCGGCATGAGCCATTTCGTGACCCATTACACCTGCAAATTGTGACTCGTCATCCAAGAATTTCAAGATTCCCGTGTAGATATAGATGTAACCTCCCGGTGTACAGAAAGCATTTAACGTGCTATC
>SBGS01000234.1 GCA_006226555.1 Bacteroidota bacterium | reverse complement strand
AGAGGACCTTGTAGCCACTTACCGATAGGGATTGCAAAACCCATTTTAGGTCGATCCATGAGCTCCTGTGGAATATATTTATGCGCAATATCTTTCAGCAAGCGCTTCTTAATACCATCGTTGTACTTGTACTGGTCTGGTAATTGTGCAACATACTCGATGATCCTATGATCCAACAAGGGTTCTCTTCCCTCCAAGCTTGCTGTCATTGTTGCGCGATCAACTTTTTGAAGTATATCGTCAAGCATGTAGGTCTGATAGTCGACCGCCATCATATAGGAAAGTGGACTATAATATTCTTTTTTCAACTCAGCTGACCTGTAATAGCTATCTAGGATGGAAGGCGTATTTCGCATCATTTTTTTCATTTGATCATCCGTGAACTGTTGACTCAAACTTAGCATGATGGTTTCATCCGACGGGTTATTCAGGATTCCTTTTAGCTTTTCGTAGCGATTGTGAAAATTGTATTTATTTCTCAGTACGGGAATATGATCTGCAGAGATCAGGCTCATTGTACCTGCAATGCCCTTTCGCATAAAACCGGGTAGTTTTTTCATCTTCGCACCGTATCTTGACAGGTAATCGTATCGATTGTATCCCGCGAAGATCTCATCACCTCCGTCAGCGCTTAAAGCAACTGTAACATCCTTTCGGGCCATTTTTGAAACAAGCGTAGTAGGAATAGCACTTGAGTCAGCGAAAGGCTCGTCGTAGTAATAAGGAAGGTCTTTTATCATTTCGATCGCTTCCTCTTCGGTACATGCGATCTCTGTATGGTCTGTCCCTAGATGTCTGGCAATGTCAGCAGCGTAAGGCGCTTCATTTAAACCGATATCCGGCACTGCGATAGTGAAGGTCTTTAGTTTATCCGTTCTTTCACTTTGCAGAATAGCAGTAACTGTAGAGCTGTCGTAACCGCCACTGAGGAATACACCGACAGGTACGTCTGCAACCATTCTGTAGTTGGCTGCGGAACGAATGATCCCATGTGTTTCTTCTAACGCATCGCTATAGCTTAGTGTAAGCTTAGGCTTATTGTAGTGATCGTAAACATTCCAATACTGCGTTTCGGCCCAGGATCTATCCTCTAAATTGTAATAGGCGAAGTATCCCGGTTTCAGTTTAAAACAACTTTTGTAAATACAATTCGGAGTCGGGATATGACCAAACTGTAAAAATGCTGAAACCGCATTTGGATCTATTTCGAGATCAATTTCAGGATATTTATGAAATGCTTTGAGCTCTGATGAAAAGATCAAACGGTCATTATCGCGGTATATAAAAAGGGGTTTTACACCCGCACGATCTCTTGCAAAAAAGACCTCGTTTTTGATCCTGTCATAAATAACAATGGCGAACATGCCGATGAACTTCTCAAGTGCTGAAGATCCCCATTGCTTGTACGCATGCAGAATCACTTCTGTATCTGAATGACCTACAAAAGAATGACCAAGAGATTCAAGTTCTTTTCTTGTTTCACCGTGATTGTAGATCTCTCCGTTATACACAATGCTCAGCTCCTCAAAATGCATGGGTTGATTTCCCGTCTCACTCAGATCTATAATTGCCAGACGAGCATGGGAAAGACCTATTGTTGCCGTATCGGTGGTTTTCATCCATGTCGCACTGCCGTCAGGACCACGGTGATGCATGGTAGCGATCATGTTTTTCAGAACATCTTCGGCATTTCCTTTTTTATGATCGATGAAACCACTTATACCACACATGTCACGAAGATAGGTATTTAGCTTGTCCCGATAAACCACCTCGCGCGAACAATTATCAAATGTTTTTGTGGATATATGTAACTTTTCGCCTTTACATCAAACTATGTTAGTGTAAGACCAATTTGTAAGAATGAGTCAAAAACGACAAAAGGAGTTTCTTTCATTGTATGAACCGGTTCACGATCGCTTTGAACGATTTTGCCGAGCACGCGCATTCGGCGATATGGATCATCGTGATCTGATGAATGAAACACTGCTTGTCGCTTACAAAAAATTTGATGAGCTGGAGAAGCGCGCTTCCTTCATTGGTTTTTTGTTCGGTATCGCATCTCGAATAGTTGGTAATCACTTGCAAAAACGTAAAACGGAAAGGCTGGATAATGCGCATTTTGATCTTTCCGATACGGCACAACCTGATCTGAGTGTAGATATTCAGCATCTTTTTGAAGCATTAGCCCAGCTGCCGGATGCACAAAAGGAGGCGGTTATTTTATTCGAGATTTCCGGTTTTTCGATAAAGGAGATCATGGAAATACAGGAAGCGGGAGAATCAGCAGTGAAGCAGCGATTAAAAAGAGGGAGAGAACGATTAGAGGAAATTCTGAAATATGAGTCAGCATTAAAAATTTAAAGATCATGAACCAATTGGATGATTTATTTAAGCAAGCGAAAGAGCTTCCGGTGAGTTATTCACTTGAAGACGCTTTGTCAACTCTGGAAGCAAATTCCGGGGTTCCCTTTCCGCGCAGATCAAATTTTGGCAAATGGTTACTCACAAAAAAAGTATGGATTATGATTAGTTTGATAACAATGGCGGTAATGGTAACATTACTCGTACCTCAAAAAAGCCAACAGGAAAAACAGCAGCATAAAAGTGTTCAGCATGAAACAAATCAATCGGACCTAAAAGCTGAAAATGTAAAGGAAGCTCCTGTTTTAAAGGTAAGATCGATAAAGGAGGAAATTGAAAGAGATCAATTTGACTTGGAGATGCAATTGCTACCCATGCAAAAGCTGAAGCCAAAGAAGAAGGAAGTGCGTATGCCAGTATTTCAGCCATACCGCCTTTATAAAGAAAGACAAGAGGAATACATCCCTACACTTACGGAAGAGCAACGAAAAGCGAACGAACGTCAAAAGCAGAAAATGCTAAAAGCACTGGGCAAAAGGGACAAAAAGGATTATGCCTATTTACCGAGTAGTTCGATCAAGATCTTTGGAAGGGAAAGGAGTATTCAGGCATTCTATATGAGTACAACTGAAGTGACGAATCTTGAATACAGAACCTTCTTGTTTGATCTTATCATTCAGGGACGAACAGCAGATTTTCTAATTGCCAGACCCGATCAACAAATGTGGACCAAGATCACAACCGGTGATATGAATGCCATGGAGGAGATGTATTTCTCGCACGAAGCTTATGATGATTATCCTGTAGTGAATATTTCAGAGGAGGGAGCAAAAATGTACTGTGAATGGCTGGATGAGAGTTATATGAAAAGCAGCTATGTTAAGAAATATGGAGAGATCCAGCCTGTTCGTTTGCCACACTATGAGGAGTGGTTTTTGGCGGCGTCTAATGCAGGGCAAGATAGCATTTACCCATGGGGAGGAGCATTTCCGCGTAATGCAGATGGATGCTACCTTGCGAACTACAGACCGAAAGTAGAAGATTACGATGATGATGGCGGATTCTATACAGTGAAAGTGGATTCGTATACTCCGAATAAATTTGGGATTTATAACCTGATGGGTAATGTAACTGAAATGGTCAATACGAATGAAGGTATACAGCATGCCGGAGGAGGGTGGATGAGCCCATTGCATGAATTAAGATTAGATGATATCCAACATCTTCAAAAACGCGAGGGGCCTCATCCGACAGATGGATTTCGAATTGTGTTCACGTATATTGGGAGGCATTTCGATCAATAGTACCGCAAAGAATTGAGGAGCAAGCAATTGCTCCTTTTTTGTTTTCTATCTTAGTGTTCATGAATGCTCTCGTTCGGTTCGTTGTTGTGATCAGTGTTCTCCCGGTTTTTATGAATGGGAGTAAGGAGGTGGATCAAGTTCAACTCGTCGTGAAGAAGCCGGAACAAGAGAAACATATTCGTCTGGATGATCAACTCCTTGAGATTTCAGGTATCGTTCCCTTTGAGGGAGGTTATCTGGCATTAAACGACGGAGGTCCGGATACACATTTGTATGTATTGGATTCTGTAGGTAGGATCAAGCGAAAGATTTACGTGTCCACTGAAAACATTGACTGGGAAGCATTAACGAGCGGTGATGGGCATATCTATATTGGAGATGTGGGGAATAATTTTGGGACGCGTGTCAACCTGCGCGTGATCGAGATCGATCTGGATCAGCTGAATAAAGACACACTTCGATCGGACGACTTGAATGTTATCACTTTTAAAACACCATGGACTTCAGAATGGATCGATCAGGGTAAACATGATAAGGACTGTGAAGCGATGGTGTATCGTTCGAATAGAATTCATTTTTTTTCAAAGAACCGCTTATCAGATGAAGTCGTTCACCTTGCGATTGATCTGAAAAATCG
>SBGS01000137.1 GCA_006226555.1 Bacteroidota bacterium | reverse complement strand
AACATGATCTCCCACTTCACGGACTGGACTATCGCACACGTTCACATTGGAGGTCTGGGATGGAATGGAATGATGACATTCGGTATGCTTTACTGGTTGTTCCCTAAGCTTTGGAGAACTCCTTTATACTCGAAAAAACTGGCAAACCAGCATTTCTGGATAGCAACCTTAGGAGTTCTGCTATATGCGATTCCAATGTATATCGCAGGTTTCATGCAAGGGTTGATGTGGCAAAAGTTCAAAGCAGATGGAAAGCTGGTTCACAATGACTTCCTGGAAACAGTTGTTGCACTAGAGCCATACTATATCATGCGTTCACTTGGTGGTCTATTATTCATCATCGGAGCAGTTATGATGTTCTATAACCTAGTTAAAACAGCTAAATCAGGAAACTTCCTTGAAAACGAAGAGGCCGAAGCTGTTAACGTTAGAGATGTAGCAGTTAAAAGCTCAGGGAAAGAATACTGGCATAGAGCGATCGAGAAACGTCCTGTTCGATTCATGGTTCTTTCATTGATTGTAGTAGCGATCGGTGGTATTGTGGAGATCATTCCAACAATGATCGTGAAATCAAACGTGCCAACAATTTCAAGTGTAAAACCATATACACCACTTGAATTAGAAGGTCGCGATATTTATATCCGCGAAGGATGTTACAACTGTCACTCTCAGTTGGTTCGTCCGCTTCGATTCGAGACTGCACGTTACGGTGAATATTCTAAATCAGGTGAGTTCGTTTATGATCACCCGTTCCAATGGGGATCTAAGAGAACAGGTCCGGATTTGGCTCGTGAAGGTGGTCTTAGATCAGACTACTGGCACTATCAGCATTTGATCCGTCCGAAAGATGTTTCTGAAGGTTCGATCATGCCGGCTTACCCTTGGATGAACGAAAATGCACTGGATCTTTCACTTATGGAGAAAAAGATCAACGCGATGCGTACACTGGGAGTTCCATATGAGGAAGGTTACGAAAAGAAAGCAGCAGAAGATGCTAAAGCACAGGCAGAAGTTGTTGCTACAAATATCGTAAACGAGTTAGCTGGATTAGTAAAAGGTATAGACAAGGATGCCAAGATCAAAGAGCTCAAAGAAAAAGAGATCGTAGCGATCATCGCATATCTACAACGTCTGGGAGTTGATATTAAGGCAGAACCAACTTCTGATAAAAAATAAATGCAATGTTGAGATTTATCAAACATAACTTAACGGGGATCGACAGCGTGGAAATTTATCCATTGATCTCCTTGTTGATCTTCGTTCTATTCTTTTTTGGAGTGTTGGCGTATGTCATCAAAATGAAAAAGTCCAGAGTCCATGAATTGGGAGCAATGCCTTTCGATGAGACCGACGAAGTAGAAACGACAAAATTAAACGGATTGTGAAACGCAAATCAACAACAATGAAAAACGCGAAGAACATATTGATGGTCCTCTTAATTACAATTAGCGCAGGACTAGTGAAAGCACAGGATGGTGAAGGCCTGTTCAAATCGAAGTGTAATACGTGTCACGCACTTGGAAAAAACTCCACAGGACCAAACCTAAAGGGAGTAAAGCAAAAGTGGGAAGATGCGGGAGAAGGAGAAATGTTGTATGAATGGGTGAAGAATCCACAGACGTTGATTGCCTCCGGAAATAGCCAGCAAGCTTTGGCCATTAAAGAGTACAGTCCTACAGATATGACACCTCAGGCTGTTTCAAATGAGGAGATCGATGCGATCCTTTCATTTGTAGACAGTTGGGAGCCCGCAGCGGAGACTGCGACAAAAACTGGTGATGGTGCTACATCTCCAGAAGTAACGTACGTCCCAAATTACGATCGTAACCTTACCATGTTCTATTTCCTTTCCATTTTATTGATCATTCAGGTAATTGGGATCTTTGTACTTGGAGGTTTGTTAACTTCGATCGTAAAGCTTGAGTTAAACAAGAAGAGAAATGGTTCGGATGTTGTCAAGATGATCGCAGTAGTCGTTGGAATGTTCTCTCTTATCGCTATGAGCAATACGGCAAGCGCATTGAGTTTCATGCAGCCGGGTGATGCTGGCGAAGAGGCTCTTCCTTGGTTACTCGTTGAAGATTCGGACATTTTCTTCATGATTCTTGTAAACATCTTCGCATTAGGTATTCTCTTATATATGCGTCGTTCATTCATGGAGATGTTGCGTACGATCCGTCCTGAAATGGTAGTTCAACGCAGTCTGCGCAGAAAGAAAACGGTTAACAAAGTATTAACTGACGCGGTTCCGATCGAAGAAGAACATACCATTCTAATGCACCACGAATACGATGGGATCCGTGAATTGGACAACAACCTTCCACCATGGTGGTTGTGGGGATTCTACTTCACAATTGGTTTCGCCATCGTATACATCTTCAACTATCACATCCTTAAGACTAGTGACCTTCAGATCGAGGCTTACAACAAGGATATGAAGAAAGCAGACATAGAAGTAGCCGCTTACCTCGAGAAAATGGCTATGAACGTCGATGAAAATACTGCTACACTTCTTACTGAGACCAAAGATCTTAGTGCAGGTAAGGCAATTTTTGAAGCGAACTGTGTGAGCTGTCACCTTGCAAACGGTAGTGGTGAAATTGGTCCAAACCTTACAGACAAATACTGGGTCTATGGATACGATATTAAAGACGTATTTAAAACTGTAAAAAATGGTACTTCCAAAGGGATGCCTGAGCACAACTCGAAGCTTAACCCTGTTCAAATTCAGCAGGTTTCGTCTTATGTTTTGTCATTACCTGAAGCAGCTGGTAAAGCACCGGACGGAGAAATCATCCGGGAGTAACATTAGTGGCATTGAACCTTCCACTATTCACTAATTTAACCTGAAAAACAACAGGTGAACAATGGCAACGTTTGAAGAATTAAACAACGAAGAAGAAGAGGCGTTTCGAGATAGGATCTCAACAGTAAATGAATCGGGAAAAAGAGTCTGGATTTATGCGAAAAAAGTAAAAGGAAAGTACTTTAATCGCCGTCAGATCGTGGCGTATTCATTACTGGCTTTCCTCTTCCTGGCACCACACATTAAAGTTGATGGTGAGCAGTTGTTGCTCTTTAACTTATTGGAACGAAAGTTCATCATCTTCGGAAAGATCTTCTGGCCGCAAGATATGTTCCTTCTGGCCATTGCGTTGATCATTGCAATCGTTGCTGTAATTCTCTTTACAATCATTTATGGACGACTGTTCTGCGGGTGGGTCTGCCCGCAGACGGTCTTCATGGAAATGGTCTTTCGAAGGATAGAATACCTAATAGAAGGCGATTTTACACACCAAAAAAAGCTAAATGATGGTCCGTGGACAAGCAACAAGATCATCAAAAAAACGGTTAAACACCTCATTTTCTGGATCATTTCCTTCTTAATAGCAAACACATTTTTGGCATATTTCATAGGATCAGATGCCTTATGGGAAATTCAAACTGATCCCATTCAAAGACATTTAGGTGGATTCATAGCCATCATTATTTTCACTACTGTATTTTATTATGTGTTCTCAAGGCTTAGAGAGCAGGTTTGTACGACAATTTGTCCATATGGACGTCTACAAGGTGTTCTTTTAGATGAGAATTCTATGGTTGTCGCATACGATCATCACCGAGGCGAGGACAGAGCTAAGTTCCGTAAGAATGAAGATCGAAAAGAAGCCGGAAAAGGAGATTGTATAGATTGTGGGCAGTGTGTGCTTGTCTGTCCTACCGGTATAGATATTCGAAATGGAACACAATTAGAATGTGTTAACTGTACTGCCTGTATGGATGCATGCGACCATATGATGGAGAGCGTCGGATTGGAGAAAGGATTGATTCGTTTCGTCTCGGAGAAAGGGATTAAAGAACGTACGGGATTTCAGTGGACCAACAGAGTAAAAGCGTATACTGCTTTGTTGATCTTATTAATGGGAGTACTTACTGGTCTGATGTTAATGCGTACAGATTTTGACGCCACAATATTCAGACAAAGAGGAACCACATTCCAAATGTTGGAAGACGGAAGGATCAATAATATCTTTGAAATTAATCTGACTAATAAAACGAAGAAAGATTACCATATCACGCTTGATCTAGAGGAATCTGCCGGAGAAATTCATATGGTTGTTAAAGATCCAGTACTAAAAAGTGAAGGATACTTGAAAGAGCGTATGATCGTTAAACTTCCTGCGAATGAGATGAAGAACGGTAAAAAAGAACTTCATGTGTTGATCAAAGGAAATGGAAAACTCATTAAGCGCGAAAAAATAAAGGTAATCGGACCATTACTATAATAAGGTTATGAATTGGGGAAAAGGAATAGCAATAGCATTAGCACTCTTCATGGGATTTATTTTGTATCTCGCTATTACGCTGATGACAAGAAACGTTGATCTCGAAAGTGATGATTACTATCTGAGAGAAATCGCTTATCAGGATGAGATAGAGGCTGTACAAAATGCTGCAAATGGTCCAAAAGTAGAGATCAAGATCAACGATGATATGGTTATCATTCAAGCTCCCCAAGAAGCGGCATACAAAGAAATCCAGGCGGTTTTCAAGCGACCTGATGATGATAAGTTGGACCGCGTGTTTGAATTGAAAGGTACTAAGATCCTTACGCTCGAAAAGACACTTTTCAAGCCTGGTGCTTACAATGTTGAAATATCCTACTTGAATGGAGACAAACCATGCCTCATCAAGGATAAAATTTATATCTGATGGAATTAGTAATACTTGGTGGCTTGATTCTGGGTTTGACTTCAAACCTTCACTGTATCGGAATGTGTGGTCCAATCGCCCTGGCTGTGCCGGTTAAGAGGACTAATAACCTGACAATTCTACGAGATTCTCTAACCTATAATTTGGGGAGGGTATTGACCTATGGATTACTTGGATTATTGATCGGATCCATAGGTATTACGGTTGAAACTTTTGGGGTAATGCAATGGATAAGCATCATCGCCGGCATCGTACTTATTTTGTTTGCCTGGAGAAAGTACATTTCAGGCTTCTTACCTGTGATAAAACTAGATTTCGGTCTAACAATGTTTGTCAGCAGATCAATCGGGAAACTCATGAAATCCAAAAGTGCATTCAAATTACCTACATTGGGTATGCTGAATGGGCTGTTGCCGTGTGGTATGGTTTACGTAGCACTAGGTAATGCTATGTTGGCAGGGTCAATGACTGGAGGGATGCTAGCGATGTTGGCATTTGGAATTGGTACTATACCTGGAATGCTATTCGTTACTTTCATGGCCAATCGTTTGACACCATCCGTGAGATTCAAACTGAGCAAGGCTGTACCTTACGTGCTTACAATACTTGGATTTTTGGTAATTGCTAGAGGAATGAATCTCGGGATTCCTTTCATCTCACCTAAGATCGAAATGGCAAAACAAGTAACAGCTAACCACGATGATGAGAAAGAAATCACCATGAGCTGTTGTCATAGTAAGAACAATTGCGATTGATCTCAATTTATTAACTTCGTATTCTATGCTTGAACGGCTCCGTAGTTCAAGGGATAGAATAGAAGTTTCCTAAACTTTAGATCCAGGTTCGAGTCCTGGCGGAGCCACTAAAAAATGATTATGAAGTTTATTTTTCCTATACTTTTTTCTGTGTCCCTCCTATTTGTTTCATGTAAAAAGGATGGAAATTCCAGCCCTTTGTTTAACAATACAATTAAGGCAGGAGTAATAACTCCTGTGTTCATGACCGGTGATACGCTAACCCCATCTCTTGAACTTATGATCAATTGGGATTCTCAAAATCTTTATGGTTTTGGAGAAGATTCATTGGACTTTAATCAGGACGGTATTATTGACTTTAGGTTTACATGCGCATTGTTAAATCAAGATAGTATTCATCTTTTGAACGGACAAATGCCTAACCCCTTCCCATATTTCAGAATAACCGGTGTAAACGGTACACTCGTTCGTTTGAGGACCGAAGAAGCGCCAATTGGTTTGGGTCAAACAACTACATTGTATTGGGCAGATACTGTTGGATACGAAAATCAAATATCTGAGAAAAACACATGGGGAGGAACTACATTAAATATGTGGCAAGAAAACCCTTCGCCGGGAACGATGAGCTTTGGTCCTTGGTATGCAGTTTCGGGAACCCGATACTTAGGATTCAGTCGCATGGAGAAGCTTGGATGGCTCGAGATAGATGCTACGAATCATGAACAAATAAAAGTTTTATCGGTAGCTTATCAAAACTAAAAAAACGTTAAATCTTAGTTCCTTTTGAACCGATCATCATTGTTGTTGTATTAACCAAATAAAAACAACAAGATGAATCGATTTCTTTTTCTTCTCGCAAGTATCTTTTTGACAAGCCTCTTTAGCCCGGCTCTGTTTGCACAACGTAAAATCCAGGTAGCGATCTTATTCGATACCTCCAACTCAATGGATGGTTTGATCGATCAGGCTAAATCTCGTATTTGGAATATTGTGAACGAGGTCAGCTCACTTCGCTACAATGGAACCGCGCCCGATATTGAATTTGCATTATATCATTACGGAAACGACGGTTTGGAACCAAGTGACCATTATATACAGCAGATCCTGAACCTTACTACTGATATGGATCTCCTGTCTGAAAAGCTCTTTGGGCTAAGAACAAATGGAGGTAGCGAATTTTGTGGTGCGGTGATAGGCAGATCGCTTTCTGACCTTAATTGGTCTGCAAATGCGAACGATCTCAAAATGATCTATATTGCAGGTAACGAACCATTTAACCAAGGACCAATTGATTACAAATCAGAATGTAAAAAAGCAGCTGATAAAGGAATTTTCATCAATACCATCTTTTGTGGAAATTATGATGAAGGAGTAAGAACATTCTGGAAAGATGGAGCATCATGCAGTAATGGTGATTATTTCAATATTGATTCAGATCGAAAAGTAGTGCACATTGACACCCCTTATGACAAAGACATCAATTCATACAATGACTCCTTAAACCATACCTATTATGGAATCGGTTCATATGGTCGTATGAAAAAAGCTTCTCAGGCAACTCAGGATGAAAATGCAGAATTGCAATCTGTTGCCGTCAAAGCAGAAAGATCAATTGTTAAATCAAAAGGAGGTAAAGCTTATAACAATGCAAGTTGGGATCTGATCGATGCTACTGAAGAGGGAAAAGATATCAAAGAGATTCCTGAGGAAGACCTTCCTGATGAATTCAAAGGGCTAAGCGATGAGGAAAAAGAGAAATTATTGGAAAAGAAAAAAGCAGATCGTATACGCTATCAAAAAACGATCAGTGACCTTGCTCAAAAAAGACAAGCCTATATTGATGAGGAAATGAAAAAACGATCGGATACAGAGGGAGCAGATGATTTTGGTTCTTCTGTAAACGAAAGTATTATGAAAAAAGCAGAATCCGCGGGATATTCAAAAGAAAGCGGTGAAGAGTAAGTAACCCGAAAAAACCTCCTTTGTCAAGGAGGTTTTTTTATGGTACGGGATTTGGTAATTTGGTCCGAAAATCACCTTTCATGAAAAAGTTATTTCTTACCCTATCCCTATTCTCTGCAATTGCTATTGGCTCAACTGTCTCAGCACAAGCCAGCGCCGGAATATTTTACATCTCCTTTCGAATGGATGAAGAGTTGATGAATGACCTCACTGTTTCATTCAATGAAAGGAAGTTTCTATCCGGTTATTCAGAAAAACCAGTCTTTCCAGAGGAATTGATTGATTCTGTTCGAATGAATATCGAAAGAACAGTGTCTGCAATGATCGATGCTGAAGCCAAGTGCATCTACAAACAGAACAAGAAGGGCAACGATATTACTACACTCGGAATGAATGGCGAACTTGAAGGTATGCCAGTAGATACTCGAAAAAATGCGATGAACAATCATGAACGGAATTATTACGTGCGCGTTGACGTGAACATCACAGGTAGAGGAGGAATGGCAATTACACTTCCTGATGGAAAAAGATCCAGACTTAAGCCGGCAATCTCGTTAACGATCACCGCATTTGATGAAGTCGGGAATAAATTCTACGACAAAACAACCAAATTGAAAGAATTCGGTGTTTTAAAAAGCAAGGAGGAAACTTCCTCTGATGGTTCAGTAACGGTTAGAAAAGCTGAGATCCTTTATCCGGAAGATGTTTATCAGATGCTGGTACAAGTAAGTACCGCTTTCATAGCTGAACACAGCTGGATCGAAGAGTAAGTCAAAATCGCGTTCCAACATACGTCTTCGGCTGAAATCGCTATCTTTGCGAACAAATGCTGTAAGATGAATGTATACTTAGACAATGCGTCAACTACGCCGATGGCACCTGAAGTTATCGATGCTATGATTCCGATCATGAGAGATGTTTTTGGAAATCCATCTTCATCCCATTCATTCGGAAGAAAAAGTAAAGCATATCTTGAGACTTCAAGAAGAACCATTGCCAGTCTATTGAATTGCAAACCATCAGAGATATTCTTCACTTCCGGAGGTACTGAAGCCGACAATATGGCACTGCTTACAGCTGTTAAAGAATTAGGTGTTACAACGATCATCACCTCTCCACTTGAACATCATGCTGTCGGACATACCGCTGAAGCCTTAAAAATGTTTCCTGAAGTGGTCGTGAAATATGTTCGTGTGGACAAAAAAGGTCATATCGATTTGAATCACCTGGAGGAATTGCTCCAAGAAGAAGGAAAGAAGATCGTTTCACTCATGCACGCAAACAATGAGATCGGAACAATGATCGATTTACAAAAAGTAAGTACGATCTGTAGAGATCATGGAGCATATTTTCACTCCGACACGGTTCAAACAATGGGTCATTTTTCATTTGATCTACAGGAGCTGGATATCGATTTCATCACTTGCGCAGCACATAAATTCCATGGTCCCAAAGGAATCGGTTTCCTCTATGTGAACAACAAAATCAAGGTCACAAACCTTATTCATGGAGGAGGTCAGGAACGCGGATTCAGAGGTGGTACAGAAAATATGTATGGGATCGTTGGATTATCCAAGGCCATGGAGCTTGCATATGACAACGTTGAAGGGCATCAGCAATATGTTCAGGGATTAAAAAGCTACATGATCGAACAATTGAAAGATTATTTTGGCGATGATGTCGATTTTTACGGAGAAACTGATCCCGATAGATCACTTTATACTGTTCTAAATGTCTGTTTCCCAAAAACCGACAAGGCAGGAATGTTACTTTTCACATTAGACTTGAAAGGAGTGGCGGTTTCAGGTGGTAGTGCCTGTTCTTCAGGGGCAGCAAAAGGATCTCACGTATTAGAAGGAATTGGAGCCGATATGACTCGTCCTAATGCTCGCTTTTCATTCTCACGATACACAACAAAAGCAGAGATCGATTATGCTTTAGAACAAGTGAAGGCAGTTTTCGAGAAAACTCTAGCTTAAATCCACTGCTTCATGCATGTGCTTTTTCTGAATTCCTGGTATCCAAACCGAAACGCTCCAACTTTGGGGAATTTCGTGGAAAAACATGCAGAAGCCGCAGCGTTGTTTCACACCATTTCATGTTTGTCAATTTTCCCTTCCGAAAAAATAAAACACATGGAAATAGGTACTTCCGAGAAAAATGGAGTGTTCGAAGTACAGATCTATATCCCACAAACGAAGGCCTCAATCCCTTTCATTGGTCAATTAATAAAATGGTGGAATTATAGGAAGGCCTTCAAGGCAGGCTTAACCATAATTGAAAAAAAGAAGGGAGCGATCGATCTGACCCATCTAAATGTCGTTTATCCTCTGGGGATTTTCGCGTTGAAATTAAAACGAAAATACAACATTCCATTTGTCGTTACGGAGCATTCAACAGGTTATCACGACCCGAGCAATAAATTCACGAAGAGACAACTAGATCTCACGAAAAAAGTTCTGCAGTCCGCAGATCTTATATTACCCGTATCCAATGATCTCGGTAAAGCAATTTCACGACTGGCACCCGCTACCAAACAAATTCGCGTGACCAATGTTGTGGACGCGAATGTCTTTAAGCTTAACGTTGAAAATAGACGTGCTTTCATTCACATTTCTACGTTGAATGAAGAACAGAAAAACCCGAAAGGTATAATCGATGTGCTTGCAGAACTAAAAACGCAGGGTGAAACGATTCCTTTTTTATTTATAAGCGATATGCCTTTTGAGCAGCTAAAGAACTATGCAGCTGAAAAAGGACTGAATGAAAATGATGTGACGTTCAAAGGTCCTCTCAGCACCAATGAGATAGCCAATGAGCTCGCGCACGCCAGAGCATTAGTATTATTCAGTAATTATGAGAATTTTCCTTGCGTTATTGCCGAGTCATTCATGAGTGGTGTCCCGGTTATATCAACCAACGTGAATGGCATACCCGAATTTGTCAACCCTCAAAATGGAATTCTGATCGAAGCCCAAGATAAAGAAGCACTAAAAGAAGCATTTTTGACGTTCCTGCAAAGAGAAAAGGAATTCGAACCGGAAAAATTACGCTCCTTCGCTCTGGAAAATTTTAGCTACGAAGCAATCGGAAAGGCATTTTCTGACATTTATTTAGAACTCAAATCTAATGCTAGGTAAGATCATCAGTACAGTTTTTGTGAGAGGTTACGCTGCTGTAGCCAATCTGGCTGTCGTTGTTCTATCGGCAAAATACCTCGGTGCGGAGGCTCGGGGAACTATTGCTCTCGTAATATTAGGGGTAACCATTGTTGGAATGGTTCAATCCGTTGTTGGAGGTCCATCCCTAACCTACTTTGCACCCAAGAGATCTGTGAAAAGCCTCATCAAACAAGCCGTTATATGGTCCGTTATTTCCGGGATAACTATTGGTGCGTTCATCTCCTTTCTAAATTTGTCGCCATGGGAATACGTAGCTGAATTGATCACTATTTCTGTCTTTCAAGGAATAATTACTGCTCAACATAGCCTACTTGTGGGTAAGGAAAAGGTCTACTCATACGGCTGGCTGGATGCAATTCGAACAACTGTACTCTGGAGCTACATTACGGTGCGGTTTTTCGTTTTCGATTCCGTAAATATTGATGAAATATTTTTTGCTTATATATTAGCTAATGCGTTAACCGTTGGATTTGGTTTTGTCGTATTAAGAAATGAGCATCTAAAAAACAACTCTCTTGAGACAGCCAGTTTTCGAGAAATGATTCGCTACGGCTCGGAGATCCAATTGAACAATTTATCTCAGCTGTTCAATTACCGCTTCGTATACTTTGTCATTGAAAGACTAAAAGGAATGGAAGCTTTAGGGGTATTCTCCGTTGCTGTTTCCATAGCCGAGTCAGTGTGGATCATCTGTAAAAGTATCGCCACGATCCAACTATCGCGATTAGTAAATATTCCTGAATTAAATGATCAGAAAAAGTTGACGAATAAACTGGCTTTTACAAGTGTTGTGGTAACAACGATTGCTACGCTTATTCTATGGACTATACCTTCCACTTTGTTTACTTATGTGTTTGGCTCAGAATTCAGTTCCGTTCCCGATCTTATCCGCTCTTTTACTCCGGCAATTATTTTGTTGTCGGCCTATACAATTCACAATCACTTTTTCATTGCACGTGATCAAAACTGGATAAACATTCGTGCAAGTCTGCTTGGAAATATGCTATTTCTGGTAGTTACTTATTTTGCCATACTACACTTCGATCTAACCGGAGCTGCACTGAGTTATGGGGTGGCATTTTTAGGAATGGCAATTTATTTGGAATTCGCATTCTTACGCGCAAAAGAAAAACATGAATAAGAGTAGCAGCCATCGTTCTTATAGCTGGATCATTTTTCTGATGGGGATCACAATATCATTGATCCTGCGCTTTCTTTTTCCACAGCTCTATCACCACTTTGATGTACACACATTTGAAGAATGGATTCCTTATGTGAAAGACCTGAAACAGGTATATACGACATCTTGCTATTGCAACTATCCTGCTCTTGGCCTTCTGTTGTCATCGGGAATAATGAATTTACTGGGCAGTGTCTCATCATTTTTAATTTTTCTGGCATTCATTGATGGGGTAAATGTTTTGTTGATCCATAATTTGCTCTCAAAATTTAAAATCAGGAATCCGATGATCTGGGCGGGTATTACAGGATTGCTACCTTCTACATTCATTGGTGGTGCGCTTTGGGGTCAGATCGACACCATTGGGCAATCAGAACTTTTCATTTTTCTGATCTTAGTTCTTGCCCATTTAAAAACAAACTCATTGAAGTTGCGGCTTAGTTCTTCGATTGGAATTGGAATTCTATTAAGTATGGCCTTGCTTACCAAGCAACTTCTTTTATTTCCCGTTCTTATCTTGGGATTTTTAATGATCCTCTATTGGATGCGAGACTATAGAAAGTACCTACCTTCCATGATGATCGCCCTAATCGCATTTCTTCTGCCCATTGTTGCCGTTGATCTTTGGCTTACTTTACCCGAATCATATCACATTTCTCATTTTCAAAAGATCTTTCTGGAAGGAAGTGAGCACGTGAACTTCATTTCAGGGAACGGATTTAATGTTTGGATGCTATTTGTAGATGAGATGTATACTCCTTCAACCACGCCTTGGATATTAGGGTTATCCCCAAAAATGATGGGGGTATTGATTGTCGGCATACTTTCGATCGTGATCTTCTTTAATTTTTATAAGCGATTCACAAAAGTGGAGATGAATAAGGTCATAGGCGGGATGTTGATCTCATATTCCCTGCTCTTTTTGGCTGTAAATCTCTTTTTTACAGGCACTCACGAACGTTATCTCTATCATTTTTATCCATTTCTCATACTTTCTATTTTTTTATTAAATCTACCTAAGCAGGTGATCTGGCTAACAGTCGCGGCTGCTACTGTTTATGGCTTTTTTGTTTTTGGAATTTTAAAACAATATCATCATTCTCAATGGTTCTTCTCATCGTACACTGCACATCGCATTGTCTTCGTTACGCATTTTCTTTTGTTCTTATACCTTCTTCGAATCTATCTTACTCCACGCCATGAATAGAAGTAAAGTGATCGACACCCTAAATAAAGCTATCTCCGAAAGGATTGGTGAATTGAATGCTGAACTCGCTCAACTGCGTGAAGGGCTTGCGTCTGACACAAAGAACACTTCAGGCGATAAGCATGAAACTTCAAGAGCCATGAATCAACTTGAACAGGAAAGATTGGGTAACCAATTGATACAAGCGGAAGAAATGCAACTGAGTATAAAGCGCATCGCTGTCCTACCCAAAACTGAGATAGTCCAAAATGGTAGTTTGATCAAAATGAATAACTCATGGTACCTTCTTGCGACGGCTTTTGGTAAATTAAGTATCGATTCCCAATTGGTTTTTGTTCTATCTCAAGCCTCACCTATCGGACAACAGGTCATAGGCAAGAAAAAGGGCGATAGAATTCGGTTTAACGGTACAGAAATGCTGATCGAAGAGATCCAATAAATGGATCAATCCAGATCAAAAAAGTCCTGGACTCCGGGATACCTTTCCACAGTAAAACCTTCTGCATACTCATATCCTGCGGGACGACCAAAATGGCGCATACGGGAAAGAATAAAATCCAGGAAGTCCTTTCCTGAAATCGGGGTCTGTGGTCCATCATTGGCAGGATCGTAAAATTGTGTTTTGAAAGCCGTAATTGCGCGCATTTTTCTCTCCACGTACGGTGTCGCATCTACAACAAAGTCCGGTGTTATGGAATAGTCCTGGATATAATGATAAACTGCCTGAGGCCTGAAAGCTTTCTGTGGTGCTCCCTCCCACTCAGTGGCAATCTTGGTCAATCCGGCATAATAAGCAGCCTCACTGACCAGCTTTGCCGCTCTTCCGTGATCCGGGTGACGATCACTAATGGCATTCGCCAGAACGACCTTTGGACGAAATCGTCTTATCTGCTCAATGATCAATCTTTTATTCAATTCATTGATCTCGAAAAAACCATCTGCCATCTGAAGATTCACGCGTTCAGACAGACCCATGATCTCCGAAGCATCCTTAGCTTCCGCATAACGCGTTTCAACCGTACCTCTTGACCCAAGCTCTCCTTCGGTTAGATCTACTATTCCAACTTTATATCCTTTTTCAATATGATGCATCAAAGTTGCTGATGCAGATAACTCAACATCATCAGGATGCGCAGCAAATGCTAAAATGTCTAATTCCATCAATTCAGTTCGTTTTGCTTTTTATATTGTTTATTTCTGATAGCGGCTAGAATCGTAAAGAGAACAAAAGATATAAAAATGATCACAATTGAATTTGGTATCTTACCCAATCCCTCTCCCTGTGCATAGGAATGTAAACCGACAAGATAAAAGTTTACCCCAAAGAAGGTGAACAAAATTGATGCATATCCCCACATACTCACCGTGTTAAACAAAAACTTCCCTGCAAGTCCGGGAATAAATCTCAAATGCAGTATGACAGCATAAACCAGGATAGCAACTAATGCCCATGTTTCCTTAGGGTCCCAACCCCAATAGCGGCCCCATGACTCATTTGCCCATACACCACCGAGGAATGTCCCAATCGTAAGCATGAAAATCCCAATCGTCATTGTCATCTCAGAAACATAGGTCAGCTCGTTTATATGGGTTGTAATTAGCTTTCCGTTCTTTTTGTTTCTGAAAACATAAAGCAGAAGATTCAGTATTCCGAGAATACATGAGATACCCAAAGGACCATAACTACCCGTGATAATTGCAACGTGAATCATCAACCAATAGGACTTCAAAACTGGTTGAAGAGGTGTTATCTGCGGATCCATAAGGTTCATCTCTGTTACGAATACCATAAGCGAAGCAAGAATTGCTGTTCCAGCAAGGATAACCATGTTCTTCCTAGAAAATATTAATCCTGTAAGCATTGTAACCCAAGCAATGAAAACTACAGCTTCATAACCATTGCTCCACGGAGCATGACCGGATATCATCCACCTCATATAGATCCCATATCCGTGATACAAGAAAATCAAGACAGATACTCCTGTCAATATCCTGATCGTCCACTTAAAGAGATTTTCCGATCGTTTCTTTTCTCCTGCAAAAATTCGGATAAAAAAGATGATCAAAAGAAGTAATCCTACGATCAGATAAGAGCGATAGGTATTCTTAAAAATGTTCATTTTATTATAGCGAACTTCCATCGCTACCAAAGATTTACTTGGTGCTATGTCTCCCGCTTCAGCATATTGAAATTCCTTCAGAACATTCAAAGCTTCGTCCGCGCGTTTCCAATCCTTTGTTCCTGCAGATGCAGAATCAAGTGCTGCAAGGTATCTAATTCCCTTCTTAATTCCCGATGTATCCACCTGAAGCAATTCAAGTGTCCATGGCGAATACCAGTTTTTATTCGGATCTTCTTTCAAAGGTATCAAACGCATATATCTCCAGGAAAAAATGGAGTTTACCACCTGAAAGCGTTCCCCCAATTTGATCAATTGCTTGTCATACTCATCACGCTTCGATTCTTGCTTTTGAAATGCATCGTTGTAGTCTAAAGCCAAAATAAAGTTGCCGTGCTGGTCTTCCAGATCATTATACGAAACATAACCATTCTTCGCCCCTAATTTCTCTCTTAGGCCTCCCTTTGTCGAAACATAGATCACATCAACCGTTCTCCAGTGATCAGGGTCCATGTGCATCGCCATGATCGTCTGAACAGCGTTCTTATCCTCAAATTTATTCGCGTAATGTACTTTTCTCAATAGTTCATCGCACATGGTATGCAACGGGCTTATCCTACCATTATAATCCTGAACAAGTAATGTCGCCAATTCTTCGCTATGCTCTTCACTGATGAATTTGGGTGCAGTATTCGCAACAGATTCTTGCATACTATGCTCGTGTTCGTGATCATGATCATGATCGTGATTATGTTGACCAAACAATGGAGTACTTAGCAGTAAAAGCAACGCTAAGGCACTTCCTTTGGTTATGTTCTTTCGTTTCTCAGCTGTTTTTCTCACGAGTCCATTTAACTCTCTAAAACGATTTCCTGGCATAAACAAAGACAAGAGCATACCTATGCTCATCATGAGATAACCTACATAGGTAATATTCGTACCCCACCAGTCATAATTTACACTCAAACGCGTACCACTTTCATCCGGCTCATAGCTCGACTGGAAAAATCGATACCCTCTGTAATCCATTACGTTGTTCATGAAGATCCTTTGATCACGCGTATATCCATTTTCTTCATCAATGATCGTTACTTCACTCGCAAAAGATGAAGGTGAATCAGATCCGGGATAACGATCAAGCTGGAAATCACGACATTTCACAGCAAAAGGTATTTCTATTTGAGTCGCACCGTATTCCATTTCATAAGTCAATCCATTGAGCTGAAATACTGCTCGATCTGGAATAGCATCTTTTCCTCCACGTAGCTCAGCTTTATATGTTTGAGCTCCGTCCTTTACCTGCACGATGAGATAATCAGCTCCTTCCTTTTTACGCGGCGATTTCATTCTCATTCGTTTGGTATGTAGCTTCAATCCTTTGAAAACAAATTGTGCTCCACCAATAGTGTAAAGTCTTCCTGATTGTAATCGGAACATGCTATCTGCCGGAATACCTACTGCCATAGAATCCAGTCGGGACGGATTCATTCGGTCCTCAGGTGTGAGTTGAGACATATCTAAAAACTGACCGTCAACCTGAGAAGTTGCCATTACATTATTTCCTTCTCTTGTAAAACGAACGATCGTACCGGCATTGGAATTATACCCTGCTGTAACTCCTCCAAGATCTGAAACCTCATCTTCAAGCAATACGAAAGGCATACCCTGAATCACGAATTCTAATCCCGAACCTTGAATAGAATCAGCAGTCACCAGTGAATCGATCATATTTTTCTGAAAATCGACGTATTCGATCTCGATCTCCGATTTGTGTCCCGGAAAATCTACATCAATAGAAAAGTTATTATTGGTAACCTCAGACAAATATAGCTGACGCGTTAGCGTATACTGCTTTTCTCCATCATTAATTCGGAACCACAGGTTAGGCTCAGAGGAATATATAAAATTAGACTGCTGTCCCTCTTTTATGATCATTAATCCTTCAAAACTTATGTATCTCGTTAGGGCGGCACCAATCATGATCACAATAAAGGAGATATGGAACATCAATACTGCGATCTTTTCACGCTGAAACATGTTGTATCTGAAAATGTTTACAACCATATTGAAGGTCAGATAAACAAGAAGAAACTCGAACCATTTGGCATTATAGACCAAGATCTTCGCCGTTTCTATATCGTATATCGACTCAAGAAAAGTAGCCGCACCGATCGCTACGAAAAAAATGATCAGCGCAATTGCCATCCAGCGCATTGAAAAGAAAGATCGAATCAATTTATCCATTTCAAAAATTTGTACAAAGATAAGGACTAAGGGCCTAAATCAGACGTAAACGGAAGAATATAAAACACACTGTATTTTCTAACGTTTATGTATGAGAAAATGTCAATTTGATTAACTTTATATTGACAAAAAAAAACAACTCGGTCATGAAAAAATTCATTAAAAAATTCTTGAAATGGACAGGTATAACATTGTTGTTCCTAATCATTTTGATCATTCTGGTTCCAATTCTATTTAAAGACCAATTAAAAGAACTGGTGATCAAGGAGGTTAACAAGACGTTAACTGCCAAACTTGAATTAGATGATTTTGATCTGACCTTCTTCTCAACTTTCCCTAATGTAACGATTGAACTTAAGGGAGCTCGTCTAACAGGAACAGGAGATTTTGATGGTGTTAAGCTTGCCGACATCAAACGTGTAGAAGCACATGTTGGTCTGTGGGACGTAGTTGCAGGCGATCAGATTGAGATCGACGAAGTACACATTTACGACCCAAGTTTTGATGTTCGCGTGCTCCAGGATGGACGTGCAAACTGGGATATCGTCAAACCAGATTCGTTAAAGACCGAAGAAGAGCTGGAAGAACCATCTAGTTTCAAACTATCTCTTCAGGAATATAGTATAAACAATGCGAACATTATATATGATGACCGAGCATATAACATGTTTGTTAAACTCGACAGTTTGAATCACACCGGGAAGGGTGATCTAACAGCTGACATTATTGATTTCGAGACTACAACGCAGATGTCTAAAATGTCTTACCGTATGGACGGGATTGACTACTTGACCGAAGTAAATACAGATGCGAACGTAAATATAAGAATGGAGTTTACGGATAAGAGCTCCAAATTCACACTTCAGGAGAATTCGATCAAGTTAAATGCTGTGAAGCTCTCTATCGATGGTTTTTATGAAATGTTCGAAGACCGGGATGAGATGGACCTAAAACTTGATGCTTCTGAATCCAGCTTCAAAGATTTGCTTTCATTGATCCCTACTTTCTATACGGAAGGATATGAAGGAATGCTTGCATCAGGTAAAGTAGCATTAAACGGTGAGGTTAAAGGTAAAATGACAGAAACGGATCTTCCTGGTTGGGATTTCGGAATGAAAGTCTCCAATGCTTCCATTAAATACCCAGATCTTCCGGGTAAGATCACAAATATTCAGGTGGATGCTGGTTCGAAATTTCCGGGAGGAAGTAACATGGATAATATGACGGTAGACATTCCAAAATTCCATGCAAATCTTTCGAAAAACAGTCTGGATGCGAATCTGTTCTTGAGAAATATCATGACGGATCCAAACTTGAAGTCTAAGATTCTTGCAAAGCTTGACCTTTCCACTTTAAAGGACTTTGTTCCTATGGGAGAAGAAAAGTACACAGGTAAACTGGATGCAGATGTTGACATCAATGGAAGAATGAGTGATCTGGAGAACGGTGACTTCGAGAAATTTAAAGCCGAAGGAGTACTTCAACTGTATGATATGTTGTATCAATCACCTTCAACTCCGGACGATGTAAATATCAAAAAAATGAAGTTTACTTTCGCTCCGCAAGCGCTCACTCTGAATGAGCTTGATGCTAAAATGGGGCCTTCTGATTTCCGCATGAATGGTGCCGTTGACAATTACTTCGGTTATCTCTTGAGAGATGAAACCCTGAAAGGCAACTTCAATTTCAACAGTAACTTCATCGATGCCGATAAGATCATGGCAGGATATGACTCCGGTGAAAGCTCAGCAGAGACGACCACAGAGCCAACAGGAGAATCAGAAGTGATCCTTGTTCCTGATAATATCGATTTTGCATTGAATACATCGATCAATAAGTTGCGCTATAACAATATGGACTTTAAGGATATCAATGGAAAGGTAACCCTTAAAGAAGAAGTAGCCTCGCTGGATAACCTGACAATGAAAGCAATGGGAGGTACTATTGGCGTACACGGTAGTTATGATACACAAGATCATACAACACCAAAACTTGATTTCGGATATAAGCTACAAGAAATCGATATTCAAACACTTGCGAAGAGCTTTATAACGGTAGAGAAATTGGCTCCGATAGCTAAATATGCCACAGGAAAGATCTCCTCTAATCTAGATATGAAGAGTGATCTGACACCTTCGTTTGAACCTATTCTTAGCAGCTTATCCAGCATAGGTGATTTGACTTCAAATGCAATCAAGATCTCCAATGTCAAACTGCTTGACAAGATTGAAAAAGTCACTAAACTGGATAATTTCAATAACCAGACGCTGCAAAATTTCAAGACCAAGTTCTCAATTCAGGATGGAAAGGTGACCATGTTACCATTTGATACTAAGATTGACGGTATGAACACCAATATTTCCGGCTACACAACGCTTGATCAGCAAATGAACTATACCTTCAAAGTTGACGTACCGAAAGAAAAGATCCCGGCAAGTATGGTGAAAGAAGTAGAGTCTGCGATGAGTAAGCTCAATGCCTTGGTACCGAAACTGGATATAGGTAAATTGCCTGCGATCATTCCTGTGAATATCCTCGCAACAGGAGATGTGAAAGACCCAAAGATCACAACTGACTTTAAAGAAGCTATTTTGAAAGCAACAGGAGATTTTAAAGACAATTTGATCAATTCTGTAACAGAAACAGTAAAAGATACCGTAAAGGCGGTCATTGATAATACCGTGAAAGATGCCAAAGAGGAGATCGAAAAGCAGAAGCAAAAGATAATTTCCGATGCTCAGAAAGAGGCGGATAAGATCGTAGCAGAAGCGAAGGTAGCCGCAGATAAGATCCGGGCAGAAGCAAAAAAACAGGGCGATGCATTAATAGCTGAGGCAGGTAGCAACCCTATTAAAAAGAAAACAGCAGAAGTTACTGCTAAAAAGCTCAATGACGAGGCTGAGAAAAAAGCCCAAAAGGTAGAAGCTGAAGCGCAGGCAAAAGCTGATGACATAATGCGAAAAGCCCGGGAAAGAGCAGATAAGCTAGGATAATAACAACAAAAAAGGGACAAACAAATGTCCCTTTTTTATTTCTTAGAATAGCTCAACTTTTACTCTTAAAACGAAGTCAGGAATTAATATTCATTTAACTTTAGCTCTTACATTATGAGCTGGTACGAAGTATTAATATCTGTGATCGCAACGATAGCACTTTTCGTGCATAGTCTGGATCATTTTTCAACGAACCTGAAAAAACGTGCCAATGGAAGGATCATGAAACGTTTTGAAAATGTTTCTGATTCCAGAATCAAGGGATTCTTATTGGGTATGCTTGCCACAGCCCTGATACAATCAAGCTCGGCGGTTATTTCTATCATCGTATCATTTGTCGATTCAGGATTTATTTCCTTTACGGGTAGCCTACCTATGTTACTGGGAAGTAACTTAGGCACAACAGTTACTGCCTGGTTGGTGACCTTGGATATCGACTTTCTTGGAACGGTCTTGATCGTTATCGGATTTATTGTAGGCTATTTTCCGGAAAGAATTCGAATATTTTCCAAACCGGTATTTTATCTCGGTTTGATCCTTTTTAGTCTTCAGCTTTTAGGAGACAATTTACAGCCGCTGAAGGATAGCGAATCGATCATTCACTTTCTCACCTACGCTGCGCACCCGATCTCAGGATTGTTATTGGGATTACTTGTTACTGCGATCACGCAGTCAAGCTCTGTAACAGTAGGTCTTTCGATAATTCTGGCTTCTCAACACGTCATAAATCTGGACAGTGCAATCGGGATCATCGTTGGATCTAACATTGGTACTACGTCAACTGCATTCATTGCTTCCATTAAAATGGGAAGAGCAGCAAAGAGAACAGCTCTTGTCAATTTCCTGTTCAACCTTTTCGGAGCACTACTCTACTTGCCGCTTTACATTCCTTTCAACAATTTTATAAAAGGGCTAGATGCTGACATTGCAGTTAAAGTAGCTTTAGCACATCTCTTCTTCAACATCGGTATTACGGCGATCATTCTGCCGTTGACGCATACGATTGGAAGACGATTCGAACCGAAAACAACCTCTTAGAGTTGACTTAGATAGTCATCAACATTTTTTTGAATACGAGCTGTGATATCTGAGGTGTCGGATTTCACAAAAGCCTTACCTGTGATCTTTTCGTATAATTCGATATAACGTTCTGTTACGGTCTCAACAAATTCATCAGGCATTACCGGCATGGTCTGTCCTTCCAACCCTTGAAATCCATGCTCGATCAACCATTGGCGCACAAACTCTTTGGAAAGCTGTTTTTGAGGCTCTCCCTTTGCCTGTCTTTCCGCATAACCATCAGCATAGAAATAACGCGATGAATCGGGGGTATGGATCTCGTCGATCAAATAGATCTGCCCGTCTTTCATACCAAATTCATATTTCGTATCCACCAGGATCAAACCTTGTTTAGCAGCCATCTCCGTCCCTCTCTGGAACAATGCTCGAGTATATTTTTCAAGTTGTGAATAGGTCTCTTCAGAAAGTATTCCCCTGGACAAGATCTCTTCTCTGGAAATATCTTCATCATGACCTTCATCAGCTTTCGTTGCAGGAGTTATGATCGGCTCAGGAAATTTATCATTCTCGATCATTCCCTCCGGCATTTCTACGCCGCATAGTATTCTTCTGCCTGCTTTATACTCCCTTGCAGCATGCCCAGACAAATAGCCTCTGATCACCATTTCAATTCGAATCGGATCACAGGCAATACCAATTGCCACACTTGGGTCCGGAGTTGCGATCAACCAATTCGGTACTATATCTTTAGTCGCCTCAAGAAACATTGTGGCCACCTGATTCAATACCTGTCCCTTAAAAGGAATACCCTTGGGAAGAATGTGGTCAAAAGCGGATATGCGATCAGACGCCACCATCACCAATAAGCCGTTTTCCAACGTGTACACATCACGAACCTTTCCATGATA
>SBGS01000074.1 GCA_006226555.1 Bacteroidota bacterium | reverse complement strand
CGTGGCGCAGAACGTTCTGCAAGATCTTTGTAAAACGCTGATTTTAATAGTACACCGCGTTTCGCTTTCCATTTCTTTTCATGAAGTTTGGACCAGTCACCATTAAACCGTCTTCGATGCCACTTGATGCGAAACAAATAGCTCAATATTTTGTATTTAAAGCCGCTCAAAATCTACTGTTTTAGTTATTAAAGGATCAGTTGTTTCAGAGCAATGCGTGGGAACTATAAGAACATCCTTATGTTCTTTATAATACAAGTGAACCCGCATTAAACTGGATTTAAATTCAGACCATGAATCGAAAAACAATTTCACAATAGGATTTGGAAGAATATACTCCTCATGGGATCGCTTCAACCAAGACGCATCAGCGATCAAGAAATATTGCTTCCTCTCTGTCTTAACGACGATTCCGTATTGTCCTCTGGCATGGCCGGTCAGGTTATAGGCAAGAATCGACATATCTCCCAATATATCATACCCATCACCCAAAATTGGATCTTGGAAGCTTTTCGCATCTTCGATGTACTTCACTCTAGCACGAATGTCCTCCGGAAGAAGCCCCTTTAATACCCCCTTGCTGAAGGCAAATGCCCTTTTCAGTCCAAGTGTGTAATCTAGCGCAGCTTTTGAGGTTATTATTTTGGCGTCCGGGAAATCCATTAATCCTGCAACGTGATCGGCATGAAAGTGACTGATAAAAACGGTCTTGATCTCTTTTGGGTCTATTCCCGATGCTTTTAATTGCGATTTGACCGTGTCATCTTTAGTCACTACCACCTTGGTTATCAACGCATATATCTTATTCGGAAAGCGATTTGTTTCTTTATAAAAACGCTCCGTATATCCTGTATCAAAAAGAATATATCCACTTTCAGGATGCTTTATTAGCCCCCACAAAGCTTGAAATTTGATCTTCCGTCTTTTACCATCCCGAATAGCATCATTCTCCTTAGCATAGCAAAAGCCGGCATACCCCAGATGTAATTTAATTTCCTTCATGCTCTTTATACCATTCAACAAATTCCTCAATTGCCTCATCAATCGTTACAGCTGGTTCATAGCCCAAAAGATCGCGGGCTTTATTGATATCCATTGTAAATGATTTGGTGAGTGTTCCTACTCCATAAACTGTTAATGGAGGCTCTTTCTTATTCGTAAGTCTGGACTTCAACTCCATTATTCTTGCTACCGCAAGCACCAACCACAATGGCACTTTTTTCTGTGGTAGTTCCTTGTCCAATTTTGAAAGAACCAGGTCGATCTTCTCCCACAATGCTACCGGTTCACCATTTGAAATATTGTAGATCTGATTCACTCCCTTACCCTCAACAAACAATCCCAGTATCAATGCATCAGCTACATTGCTAACCGCTGTCAGATCAACGATATTTTTACCATCTCCCATGATCTTCAATTTACCTTCGTCATAAGCCCGGATCAGTCGCGGCATTATGATCGTATCCCCCCTACCTATCAATGCTCTGGGACGTAAGGAAACGTAGGGAATACCACTCTCTTCTAGTTCCTTTTCCGCCTGTCTTTTTGTCTCTGCATAAGCATTGATGAACTTCTTCGGCAACGCATGGGATTCATGAATATCAAGCTTGTTTTTCAATTCGAAATACATACTGGGAGTCGATACATATACAAAACGCTGTACCCCATGTTCTTTTGCCGATCTTATAAGTTGTCTTTGCACTTCAACATTAGCCTTTAGGAAGGCCTCATAACTTCCCCATGGAGAGGATAATGCCGCAGTATGAATTATCGCATCACACCCTTCCACTAAGGCATGAACAAAAAAAGGATCCGTTAAGTCACCATATTCGTACTGAACTTTAGGATGTTCCAGCTTACGCCAATCACGATTGGTCCGAGAAGCCGCTTTTACAGCTGTAATAGACTCATTTTCGATCAATTTTTCCAGCGTCCGAGATCCCAGAAACCCCATTGCTCCTGTTAAAAGTATCTTCATTTCTTCCTTGGTTTAGTGACGTATTCTAGTATCCAGACCATCACCGTCATTTCACAAATCACTCCAATTAAAAATATTAGTGCCGTTACAAACCCAAATTGTTGAACCGGGAAATACTTACTTATAATGAATATCAAAAAGGTGAAGCTCAGTAATAAACCTGATGACAAAACGCTAAAATTGAGTTCTTCCATCGGCTGTTTTAACCATAATTTCCTGTAAAGTATATGTATGGTATCATCATCCAGCAAACCGAGTGCGATCACCATTGTAAAAGAAGTGATCATGTTCATATCCAACTCAAAAAAGACGTACAACAATACTACTAAACCCAATGGAATAATGTTGGGAAATAAGCTTAAAACAGAGGTTAATACCGATCTGGTAAGCAAAAGTATTACGACAAAAATACTGAGTCCGGCTGTAGACAAAGATTCAATAAGTGATATGGAGATCATATAATTCGATCTATCCATCATCAGTTTATTACTCACCACTTCTATGCTGTAATCCTTGGCGGAACGACTTCTCCATGACCTAGCGAAATTCCTTATAAATTCATCGTCCTTAAATTGGCAATCGATCAAGTATTGCCCAGTATTTTCATTAAAATATGGTGATCTCTCACCTAGCACTTTGAATAGGTCTACCTTTTTCCCCAGCTTACTCTTGAATAAATAAGTATTCGAAGCACTGTTTACATTCACCACACCATTCATAGATCGACAACTTGCTGCAATACTTTCCACAATGCTATCTGTTTGTTCAGAAGTCAAATTACTTGCAGGTGTAATGATCAGACTAGCTTCAAGTACGTCAAAATAATTCTTCTTTAATTCCTCGTTCAGATGCTCTGATCTGGAACCTCTAGGAAATAAAGCATCCATGCTCGATTCGATGCGAACATCCCGAATAAAGAATGCAGAAATGATCGTTATAGCTCCAAATAGAAGTGTTATAGGGACACGCTTATTATATAAAAAGTGAGCAACATAATTCAGCTCCTTATCTCTGATTCCTTTGATGTCTATCCAATACAGAAATATTGGTGAAACCAAATAGGCTAAAACAAATTCTAGCATTAATGCAATAGCCGTTATCAGACCAAATTCTTGCACGTAAGTTGATTCACCAAAAATGTAGAAGCTAAAAAATGCTACTGCCGTAGTGAAAGAAGAGAAGAACGAAGGGATCACGAACAACTTCAAGGTCGCTGTGATGCGCTCATCTTTGTTCTCAATTACCGAATTTTTTGCATAACCCGAGAGCAAATGCAAGGCATCTGAGAGCGCTAATATTAGAACAATCGGAAAAGATAATATAGATGTTACGTTGATCGTCATTCCAAGGAACGAGAATAAGTAGGCAGTTGAAATGATAGAAACAACTATTAAAAAAAGTGTATATACGATGGCTTTATAAGTACGAAATGCGTACCCCATATAAAGTATAAAGAACAGTGCGATCAAGCTTAAAATGTACTTCAGATCAAAGCTCATATTCTGCTTAATATCCTCAGCCAAGTGTAATTCACTTAAGGCCTCAACTTTAACATTACTCCTGTACTTTGCAATGATCGAGTCAAAATCCTTGGTTTGTACATTACTGAGATCTGCTTTCGAAAATATGATGAGAAATGAGGTGTGATCCTTTGCTATAAGTTGTTTCAGTAAGGGAACTTCACTTCCTTCCTTGAGGAAAGAAGTCAGACTATTATTTCGAGTATTCCAGTTCCTTATCATCTTTGAATAAAAAACTGTTGGGCTTAGAACTTCTGCATTTGTGAACTCTTCTCGAAGTTCGGTCTCGAGTCGTTTCACTTCCTCAAAGACCTGGTATAAGCTATCAGACTTTGGGGTAACAAGTATGTAGATCTTCTTCCCCTGACTAAAAAGCGAGTCCTTTTTGTTCAGTAAATTGAACTCCGGATTCGATTTCATGTTCCAGCCTTTAAGCTCACCATTAAGAGTTGGGAGCCTAAACGACATTACAACAACTGCTAAAAGCAGAAAAGTTGCGATAAACAACAGCGTTTTATTTCTGGTTAGGAATTGAATAAGGCCAATTTTTGACCAAAATAGAAGTTCTTGAGAACGGATAAAATGATTTAAATCAATTTTTAAGTTTATGAGTAAATTGAATACCTATTTTCTTTTAAGGTATCGCTATAAATAACACCGTACTATGGACTAAATCAAGGATAATATCTAAAATACAATTCACATATATTTTACACCTCTCTACCATATTTTCATAATTCACAGAAACGATTCAATCATATCCTAAATAATGATCTTTGTCATTTTTTATAGTGAAAAGTCAATATACTTTTGACGAAAATG
>SBGS01000252.1 GCA_006226555.1 Bacteroidota bacterium | reverse complement strand
CACGGATTTTTTCTGAACAATATCTGAAGCGACACAGCGAAAAGGGATGAAGAGGTCGTCAAATTGTTCATTGAGCTGGGCTGAAGTGATCCCCAAATATTTTAACATTGTAAAATCCAGAAAGGATGAACTGATGAAATTGGTTGGAAGCGATTTTTTCAGGAGGCTATCCTTTGAAAAAGCTAAACTTACGATGCCAGCATGATCGATCTCTTTGCGCAACAGAAACCCCTGATTGGGTAAGTTTTCGCCGGTCGCCATCATTTGAAACTCTTCACTTGTAATGAGCGCTTCTATTTGTTCAGGAGAAAAACCAACGGCGTAAAGACTTCCAATTAGTGCTCCAGCGGACGTCCCGGTAATATAATCGATCTGAATTCCGTATTCCTCCAAAGCCTTTAAAACACCGACGTGAGCTACTCCAGTAGCACCACCACCACTGAGCACGAGACCTACTTTTGGACGTTGACTGAAAGCCGGAGTCGAGAAAAGCAGAGCGAATAGCAGAATGTAACCGACGATTTTCCTCAAAATATCGTTCTTTTGTACAAAGAAAAGAATTTCTAAATAAGAATTCCCGTCTATGGCAGCATTAAAACTTACGATAAAAACCTTCTTTGGTCTGGAAGGTGTCTTAAAACAAGAACTTGAAGAACTGGGTTATACCGGGATTGAAGTATTGAACCGTGCGGTACAAGTTCAAGGAACCTGGGACGATGTATATAAATTAAACGTTCATTTAAGATGTGCCATATCCGTATTGGTTGAGTTAAAATCCTTCAGGATCAAAAAAGAAAAGGATCTGTATGATGTCGCGTATAAATACGACTGGACCTCACTTTTTGATGTGAAGAAAACCTTTGCAGTAAAAGGAGCCATTCATTCAGAAGTTTTTAGACATAGCCAATATCCTTATCTATTGGTGAAAGATGCTATCGTAGACTGCTTCAGAGATAAAACTGGAGATCGACCTGATGTCAATGTGAAGACGCCTCAAGTGATGATCGATATATATGTAAACAATGATCAAGTCACCTTATCGCTTAACAGCTCTGGCGCCCCTTTGTTTCAGAGAGGCTACAGAGACTCAAAGGGAGAGGCGCCATTGAATGAAGTGGTGGCAGCAGGTTTGATTAAATTGTCGGGTTGGGATAAAAAAATGGATCTCATCGATCCTTTTTGTGGATCAGGAACAATTGCGATTGAGGCTGCTTTGATGGCTGCAGACATACCTGCTACCATAGAGAGAAGACATTATGCTTTTAAAAATTTAAAGAACTTTAATGAGGATACTTTTGAAGCGATCTTTGAGAAAATAAATAAACGTGTTACATCATTACCCTGCAATATTTATGCGAGCGACATTAGTGCCGAAATGGTTACCAAAACACGAAGAAATCTGCGTGCATTGCCGGTAGGGAGATTTGTAAAAACCGAAGTGTGTTCGTTCAATGAGGTCAAGAATAAAGGAGAAAAGGGGATGATCATAACGAATCCACCATACGGAGAGCGCATGGGAGAGAACGTAGAAGAGCTTTATCAGGAAATTGGAACCTGGCTGAAACATGAAATGACCGGTTACACATGTTGGTTGATCTCATCGAACAATGAAGCGCTTAAGCAGATTGGTCTGAAGCCGGATAATAAGATCAGGTTATTCAATGGAAAACTCGAGTGCAGCTTCAGGTCCTTTAGCGTTTTTGAAGGGAAGCGATCGGAAATGATACAAAAAAAGGCGGATCACTGATCCGCCTTTTTTATGATATGATAACAAGTATTATCTGTTTTTAATGTCCACATAGGCGCGTTCAGTAGCACCTGTGTAGATTTGTCTTGGACGACCAATTGGTTCGTTGTTTGCGCGCATCTCTTTCCATTGCGCAATCCATCCTGGCAGACGTCCGATAGCGAACATAACTGTAAACATGTCAACCGGAATACCTAATGCTCGGTAGATGATCCCTGAGTAGAAATCAACGTTTGGATAAAGGTTCTTTGATTTGAAGTACTCATCCTCCAAAGCAACTTTTTCCAATTGTTTCGCGATATCCAGAATAGGATCGTTAATACCAAGAGAACCAAGTACGTCATCCGCAGCTTTCTTTATGATACGTGCTCTTGGGTCGAAGTTTTTGTATACACGGTGTCCGAATCCCATCAAACGGAACGGATCATTTTTATCTTTTGCCTTAGCTACATATTTAGCAACATCTCCTCCGTCATCTTGGATAGCTTGCAACATTTCAAGTACTGCTTGATTTGCTCCACCGTGAAGAGGTCCCCATAAAGCAGAAACTCCAGCAGAAATAGAAGCAAACAATCCTGCGTGAGAAGAACCAACCATTCTTACAGTGGATGTAGAACAGTTTTGTTCGTGATCAGCGTGTAGGATAAATAGTTTGTCCAATGCTTCAACTACAACAGGGTTTGCTTTATAAGCTTCTGTCGGTAATTCGAACATTAAGTCCATGAAATTCTCTACATAACCCTTGCTGTTATCGTAGTAATTCAATGGATAACCCATTTTCTTACGATAAGTCCATGTAGCGATCACAAGGAATTTAGCCATTGTCTTACAGATCGCTTCATACATGTCTTCATCACTGTTCACGTTAACAGCTTTCGGGTTGAATGCTGTAAGTGCGCTGGTAAGTGATGATAGAACTCCCATTGGGTGAGCCGTTCTTGGGAAACCGTCAATGATTCCCTTCATCTCTTCGTTTACCAACGTGTATTTACGAATGCTGTTTTCAAATCTTTGTAGCTCAGCAGCTGAAGGTAATTCACCAAAAATGATCAAGTAAGAAACCTCAAGGAAGTTTGAATGCTCAGCAAGTTGCTCAATACTGTATCCACGGTAACGCAAGATACCCTGCTCTCCGTCAAGGAAGGTGATTGAACTTGTACATGATCCCGTGTTCTTGAAACCCGGATCGATCGTGATGTACCCCTCAGACACTCCTCTTAGTGCACTGATGTCAATTGCTTTCTCATTTTCAGTTCCCTGAATAACCGGAAGCTCGATCGTCTTCCCGCCTAATTCTATTTTAGCTGTCTCGCTCATTTTAGAAGTAAATTATCCTGTTAAAATTCGAATCTTTGTTCGGTCGCCTAAAATACTATATCGTCCCGACTATATCAAGGAATTAAGAAAAAAAAGAAAAAAAAACGATCACAGGTTTTTGAGGGTATATTCAAACATCATTGTGAACAAATGGTTTCTGGTATTCCCCCCATATATACCATGGTTTTTATTCGGGTATATGAAGAGGTCAAATTGCTTGTTTGCAGCTACCAATGCACTCACCATATCCATAGTGTTCTGATAATGCACATTATCATCTGCTGAACCATGGATCAAAAGATATTTTCCTTTCAATTCTTTCACGAAATTGATCGGTGAATTTGAATCATAACCGTCGGCATTCTCCTGAGGAGTGCGCATGAAGCGTTCCGTATAAATGTTATCGTAGTATCTCCAGCTGGTTACAGGAGCCACTGCGATTGCCATTTTGAATACGTCAGCCCCTTTTGTAATGGCCAATGATGACATAAATCCACCATAACTCCATCCCATTATTCCAATCCTGTTAGGGTCAACGTAATCCAGTTTTTGCAATTCCTTTGCCACAGCTATAATGTCTTCTGTCTCCAGTTTGCCCAGATTGAGATAGGTCGACTTTTTAAACTTAGCACCTCGGTACATTGTTCCTCTTGGGTCTACAGATACCACTATATATCCTTCCTGAGCTAGCAATTGGTGATACATATAATTGAATCCTTCCCAACCATTTGAAACTGTATTCGAACCAGGACCACAATACACATTGAAATATACGGGGTACTTTTTGTTCGGATCGAAATTGGTCGGTTTGATCATCCATCCGTTGAGTGGAATTTCTGCTCCCTCGAAAGTCAGGAACTCCTTACTGGATAAGTTATAGTTCGAGAGTGTTTGTAACAGATTAAAATTGTTTTCCAGCACGCTGATCTCTGCTCCCTGATTGTTACATAATGTGAATACTGGTGGAACATTTGCAGTGGAATAAGTTTTTACGAAGTAATTCATGCCATTGGAGAATTCTGCATCAGATGTACCCTCGTTTTCACTGATCAATAATTCATTAGATCCGTCACGCTTGATCCTGTGAAGTGTTTTGTTAATGGCTCCATTCTTTGCAGATGAATAATAGATGTATTCATTTGCGTGATCGATCCCGTAACATTCAATAACGTCGTACTCTCCCTTGGTTATTTGTTTATTTGAACCGTCAAAACCTATTTCATAAATGTGGTTGTAGCCGTCTGACTCTGATGTACGAATAATGTGTTTTCC
>SBGS01000018.1 GCA_006226555.1 Bacteroidota bacterium | reverse complement strand
TGGACATCCACAACTTTATTTTGACTGGAAGCAGAAAAAAAGCAAAGTATCTGTTTTACTAAGTCAGCAACAAAACCATTTTATCTTCGAATTTCCAATCGAACTGATGATTCTTTACGCTGATGGTAGTTCAGAATTAAAAACACTATCGTTTGATGGCAATGATAAAAAGATCACGCTTGATTTTAAGTCTAAGAAGAAAATAAAATCGATTGAGCTAGACCCTTATACTAAATTACTCTTTGACCGCATAGGAGCATAAAAAAAGCCTCCTTTTACTGGAGGCTTTTTTATTATAAGCTAAGAACTTTAAATTCTGTCCTTCTGTTTTCCTGGTGTTGTTCATCCGAACATTGAACGCCATTCGAACATCCGTTGACTAATTGCGTCTCTCCATAACCCGCCCACTCCAGACGTTTAGCGTCTATTCCATTTGCTGTCAAATAATCCACAACAGCTTTGGCTCTCTTTTCTGAAAGCTGCTGGTTATAAGTGTCTGATCCTCTGGAGTCAGTGTGACCACCTAATTCTATTCTAAGTGAAGGAACATCCGTCATCAACTTGATCAATCGATTCAACTCCGCAGTTGATTCTGGTCGTAACGTAGCTTTATCCAAGTCGAAGAATATATTCTTCAGGACAATCTTGTTTCCAACCTTAAGTTGTTTTAACTCGATATTCTTCTCTACTTCCTGGAAAGCAGCAGTATTTGGAATATCGAAGTTCTCAGAATGGAACAAATATCCCTCTTTCTTAACAGCAATACCATAGTTCTTACCGGCTGGAAGTGAAACGAGGTATTTCCCTGTTTTACTGTTTGATTTGAATGTAGCGATAACCTTGTTCGCCTGATTATCCACGATCTCAATGTCAGCTTCCAATGGCTGCTTGGTCAAGAAATCTGATATCACTCCCTTTAAGATCGTAAGCTGCGCTTCTTGAATCTGAACTGCAGGAGCGATCACCACTTCTTTAACCGGCGCTGCCTGACTTGCGATCAATTGATCTTCGTTGTTCAGTACCATAGGCTTTTCAGGTCCAAGGAATGTAATCATATAAAGATCTCTTCCTCCCCTGGAGTCCTTCATCTGAGACGTATAATAACCTCTTCTACCATCAGCTGAAATCACGAAGAACACGTCATCATCAACCGTATTAACCGGATAACCAATATTGATCGGCTCACCCCATTTTCCGGTCTTCTCATCATAGATAGATTTGAAGATATCGTATCCTCCCATCGATGAATGCCCTTCTGAACTGAAGTACAATGTCTTCCCGTCAGGGTGCATATAAACTGCCTCTTCGTTATACTTGGTGTTAATAACCGGACCGATATTCACCGGTTCACCCCATTTCCCTTTCTCATCCAGTTGAGAATAATAAATGTCGTGTTCACCAATTCCTCCCGGTTTATTTGTTACGAAGTATAAGGTCCTTCCATCAGGTGAATAACATGCAGAAGATTCATGAAAGTCAGTATTAATTCGTTTCCCGAAAGATTCCGGTTTTGACCACTCATCTCCATTCAAAACGGACTCGTACAAGTCACCGTTACCGCTCTTACCCAAATAGATCACAAAGCGTTGTCCATCCGCGGCGATACCGCAGTTAGCATCGTGATCATCAGAGTTGACCGGCTTTCCGACATTTTGAGCTTCTGTCCATTGACCATTCTCATCTTTGTATGAAATATAGATATCCTCAAAATTTTCATTCAATCCCGGATCGATCTTACCACCAGTGGAATTTGGTCTACGCGCAGTAAAAACGATCACAGATTCATCTGCTGAGATCACAGCTCCATACTCATTGTATGCAGTATTCACCTTATCCCCAAGATTATCAATGAACACGCGAATCGGATTCTTAATAGCTTCTTTCGCCTTGTACGCTTGATTAATTCTCATCTCTAGGTCATGCATCGCTTCTTGCATATCAAAATAAGGGTCCTTCGACAAGTTCGGGTCAGATTGTAACTTTCCTCGATATCTTGAAAATGCCGCAATAGCATCGTCGAAATCGTGATTATAATTATATGCCTGTCCCAAATAATAGTATAGCTCTCGATCAATATTTGGGTTTAATTGTTCCGCTTTCTTAAGAAACGGTAATGCCTTAAACTTATCAACCGACATCAAATAACAAGCACCAAGTCTATAGTTATTTCGAGCATTATTTGGATTGAAATCCTGTGCTTTTTGATAGAACTCCTTAGCATCTTTATAATAGGTTGGTCCCATATCAAAGATTTTATCACCTTCTTTAATTGCATTTAAGGCGTCCTTCAATCCATCTTTATCATCCTTGAAATAATCCTTTTCAAAAGGTACATCTTGGGCAAAAGTGATCGACGAGATCAGTATAAGAAATAATGTTCCTAATAATTTCATGTCCTTAATTATTTGCAGTTAGTTAGATAGCTAGTTATTCCAGAAGCTCCGAGCTCATTCGCCTTTTTCCAGTCAGCACATGCTCCGGCGTCATCTCGAAGAAGCTCCTTGGCATTACCCCTGTTTAAATATGCATAAGCATAATTTCCATCCAGCTCGATCGCTTTTGTACAATCCTCGATACATCCCTTCAGATCTTCCATCTTAAATCGTGCAGTTGCTCTGTTGTTATAGGCAAATGCATAATCTTTCTTCAACTCGATCGCTTTGGTAAAATCTTCGATCGCACCTTTGTAATCACCTTTATCGTATTTAGCACTTCCTCGGTTGTTATAAGCTAAGTAATTGGAACCATCAACTAATATAGCCTGGTCAAATGCTAAAATTGCTTTATCGAGATCTCCATTCTTTCTGAAAGCGGATCCCAAATTGTTATGAACAAAACTTAAGGAGTTATCGATCATTCCTGCTTTTTGATAATCAGCGATCGCACCTTTATAATCCTCCAGCATACGTTTAGCTGATCCACGATCATTGTATGCATATGCAAAAGATTTGTTGATCTCTATCGCTTTGTCGAAGTCCGCGATTGCTCCTTTGTAATCTTTATTCTCAAATTTTATAACACCCCTGTAATAAAATGCTTTGTCATTAGATGCGTCCGCACTGATCGCAGCTGTGTAATCCCCTTCTGCTTTCATTGCATCTCCCAGCTGATGGTGACATCTGCCTCTTTGAAACAGTGCCTGTGCTTTGGTTTCGTCATCTCCGGCAGCCACATTCAAATCACTGATCGCTTCACTAAAACGACTCTTATCCATATAGACCATTGCTCTGTTCATATAAGCCTTTGCAAAACCGGGTTTTTGCTCAATTGCTTGCGTAAAAAGCGTTAAAGCCTGATCGTGATTACCTGCTTTAAAAGCATTAATCCCTTCGTTATAGAGACGCTCAGCCTCTTGCTCGACATCTGACAAGATCGTTGCTTGCACGGTATCTTCCTGTGCTAATATTTCGGGAGATATAAAGACCCCCAAAGTAACAAGTAATAGTAAGGTTATCTTTTTCATGGTAAACTGAAACTTTGTGCACATAAAAATAGCGTTTGTATCTGAAAAATCATTGGAATGCTGTAATAATAAAAAGTGTGCCGTTTTATTTTGTTCAATATTGACAAACAAAAGATTAAACGCTTAGTACGTGCTATTAATCATACCTAAACATGACCATTGTCATAATTATACCTGTCCATTCAATCTAATTTTGGGGTATAATATCGAGGATTATGAAAAACAAACTAACTGCTATCAGGATCCGATCGCTTCAGTATCGGGTTCTACTTCTGCTGACATTACTGATCTCATCATTCGGTAATGCTCAGGTTCTTCCGGACACGACGCAAATTCCAGAATGTGGTATTGACGTACCGTTATTTATTCTGGATATGTCCTCAGATCCGGACAGTACTTATACAACCCCTGAAGTTGTTCGACAAGATCAATGTTGTGGTGGTGCCGGAAACGATAATTACGTATCGTTTTTCGTAACGCTACACCCGGATGTGGCTATGGTCGAAATTGGTATTGCTCCTGGTTATGCCGATCCACAGGGATCTGGTTTTTATAACATTGTTTCTGGTGGTGACCTATTAATTCCTGGAACTTGTGGTATTGATATCCCCGGAGGAAGTACTGCATGCATCACAGGTGCAGGTCCTCACAAACTGGCTTATCACAAACCAGGAAGTAACAAGGTCAAATATTATTTTAAACAGATACCAAAACCGATCTTTCCTCAGGATGACTCCACACGAGTTGGATGTATTCTTCCTTTAGATATTTATGGTTTGGATAATATTACGATCAGATCGATCAACTCGTCTACGGGTAACACCACTTCCGGAGCATACAACAGCTTACTTTCTTGTACAGATTGTGCAACTCCTGAATTCGAACC
>SBGS01000305.1 GCA_006226555.1 Bacteroidota bacterium | reverse complement strand
CGCTCACCTGAGTGACGTTCGTCTGCAAGCCATTCTTTTTCCATTCCCCAGTATACATTGCTCTCCGGTTCCCAAACATCAGCGCGACCACCCGCGAATCCAATTGTAGGGAAGCCCATAGATTCTAGCGCTACGTTACCTGTGAGGATCATTAGATCTGCCCATGAGATCTTACTTCCGTACTTTTGTTTGATCGGCCACAATAATCGGCGTGCTTTATCAAGGTTCACGTTGTCTGGCCAGCTGTTCAAGGGAGCAAACCTCTGCTGTCCTTCACAAGCTCCTCCACGACCATCTCCTGTTCTGTATGTTCCAGCACTGTGCCATGCCATACGAATGAAAAGAGGGCCATAGTTTCCGAAGTCAGCAGGCCACCAGTCTTGAGATTGAGTTAGTATCTCTTCAATATCTTTCTTCAGAGCATAATAATCAAGCTGGCTAAATGCCTCTGTGTAGTCGAAGTCATATCCCATTGGGTTTGATAATTGAGAATGTTGTCTCAATACATCTAGATTCAGCTGGTTTGGCCACCAATCGCTGTTTTTTGTACCTCCTGAGTTTGAAGTTCCGCCATCATCACTTTTTTTCTCAGATGTTTTTTCAGTTTTTTCTCCATTGTCAGATCCGGCATGGAACGGACATTTACCTGTGCTTGCAGTTTCATGCTGACCAAAGGTGGTTATCGCACTAAACAAGCCCAATAGTAGAACAGATCTTTTCATAAGTCCACAATTTTTCAATTTGTGAACAAAGCTATTATAGAACTCGTATTGATTTCAATGATAAATTCTATAGTGGTATAGAAATTATCGATCAGTTATTGGTTGGGTAGATCAATTTTGTCGATCCATCACTGTAATAATGCAATTGCACCTGATTAGAAGATGCATCTATTTTACGTCCCATAAGGTCATAAATTCCGACTAGTTTTGGCGGGGATGTATTTATGTCGGAAGTCCCTAACTGGAAACCACAGCCCGAACATTTTTCTATGAATAATCCGGAATCAAGTATGCCATCACCAACATCGGCAATTGCAATCGTTATGTGATAGGTTTGTCCCGGTTGTAGTCCTGTTTGTGAAGCCACTAATGGAACCGTAAACCCGTCATACTGTATATAATACGGATCTGCATTATACGGTGCATTTTGACCATTTCCATTATCAATGTAAAGTGATGAATTGCTATTGTAATTAATTGTTTGAATGGATACAGGGTTGCCATTTGGAGTTTTCGCTATGTTAGTAGCTCCAAATATTCCAGGACCTGATATAAAAATGGCGAACACATCGGTAAATTGTGATCCAACGTATTCTGTGTATTCTTCTGAACCAAAGACATATGTTAATCCTATAGAATCAACAGTGGGAATAAAGTCAAATTCGATTACAGCTGCATTGTAAGTTGTAGTACCTCCTACCAAATTTGACAAAGGAATGTAACCGGATGTTCCGTTATCTATTCCGGACCCACCTGCATTGTTAGGTCCTTGTGGTCCATTTGGGTGTAGCGTATCATGAATAACAGTTCCTGTCGTTAACACTATTCCGTGAGTAAGACCAATGTTGGATGATGTACCATCAAACATTCCACATGCATAGAGTGAACCAGTATAGGATACATTTGAAATCTGGTAGTTAGATCCCAGAAAGTCAGAATTGATCGTAGAATAAGGTAAATAATTTTCTACGATCAACTGACTTTTAGCCATGCTCGAGAGCATCAAAATACAAATTGTAAATACGAACTTCATAATCACAATTTAGGTATAAGCATTAAACTTCACATCACTGAAGTACGAACATTGATTTAAGTGTATTCTGAAATGGTTTATCAGATGTAATCAGTGATTGATTGGACAGAATCATCCCTTACTTTTAATCAAAACAACTTCACCTCCAATGATCTGATAAATGCTACCCATGAAGGCAAATTTCTCACCTTCATTTTTCTTTTTTAGATCTTCCAGGTCAGCCTCCATCGTATGAACAGAGCCACCAGTTGCGAGTGCGATCTTGATGTATTCGATATTGACGCCGTACTTTGTTCCACACAGAATAATATGTA
This sequence comes from Bacteroidota bacterium, assembly GCA_006226555.1. Classification (GTDB taxonomy): domain Bacteria; phylum Bacteroidota; class Bacteroidia; order Flavobacteriales_D; family Crocinitomicaceae; genus UBA4466. Next base: position 2,375 of record SBGS01000305.1, on the reverse strand, counting down.
CAGGTTTGGTCACATTTTTCAGTAGGCTAATATCCTTGACAGGTGAATTGTTATCCGCGACCAGAACAAAAGCTTCTGATTTAGGTGCAAAATCTATGGCGTGGATCAAGGCTTCCATGTCATTTTCCGGGCAGTCTCCGCCACCACCTTTACTGATCGTTAGAAAAGCAAGATCTCTGGCTGCTTTATAAGAAGTGGCGTGAGTGTGATAGATGCCTCCCGTCGAACCGATTACTTTTGCACTTGTCGGTTTCATATCTCCATCATTAAAGAAGACGAGATTTTTGATGCGTTTATCGTTCAGTTTTAAATGAAACCACAACACAACCTGAGCAACATACGGAGACATCGAACCGGTCATATCTGCTACCACAGTCATATTATTCCATTCTTTTTTACGTTCAAGCACCTTAACTACAGTTGAATCTCGCAATTTTTTGCGCATCACGGCAGGCTTTTCAAGCAAGGAATCTGCTGGTAAAAGATCATCCATAGAAGAGTGCTCCATGCGTCTTTCTTCTTCGGTTTGTTCCGCTTTATAATGGATTACGATTCCGTGAAATAAGGTTTTTGCTTCACCTTCATTTTTACAGTCGATTTGGCGGATGATCTTCCAACGTATCGATTCATCCTTGACTAAGTCTGGTCTTATGGATTCCAGGACCTTAATACGGTGCAGGTTGAGCGCTTTTAGATCTTCTCCTTTTGGAAAATCACTAAAAACAAGATCAATTTGTCTCACATCTGCTTTCTTAAGTAAGTTGCGATCCAATGCAGAGATAAGGTCTGGATTGCCATATGACATGTTAAGTACCAGAACTTTGAGCATATCGGTGTGCAGCATATACCGAAAACACTTGATCTCTTTTTGATCAATGATATCGTTTGATGATCTTGCATTTAGAAACAAAGGAAGAGAAATGAGGGAGAGAAGTAGAAAGTGAACTCGTTTCATATACGTTGATTTAAGCATTACAATTTTATAATGTCAAACCAAAAAGAAGGTAACAGGGGAAGGGTTGAGTGCAGGCAACATTTCGAAGATTATACGATATGAATAGGTTCTCAATTTAAACCAGAGAACAGTCTATTAAAAGGTTTAAAGAGACTCAAAAAAAAAGCGAACCCTTTTAAAGTTCGCTTAAGTGCCCAGGACTGGATTCGAACCAGCACGCACGTAGTGCACCACCCCCTCAAGATGGCGTGTCTACCAATTTCACCACCTGGGCAGGGATTGCAAAGATAGTATTCTGGTCGAAATACAAAATACTCGTTCCTAAAATTACTTTACTACTCAAGATGATTTGCAATGATAATAGGGATCATTACAATGGCCATAATCATTTCCTTAGGGAGATCTCCATCAATATCTATTTCCCAGAGCTCCATGCTTCCAGAAAAAACCGTACGGATGTTACCATCTGCGTCTCCATCAATTTGCCAACGTTCAAAGTCATTGTTAAAAGTTGTTCGAACTCTAATTGTTAGGCCCTTTCCTCGGATCTCCCAAAGTTCAAAATCATTTGAAAATACAGTTTTCAGACTTATATCATCGCCAATGCTCCATCCAGAAATATCCTTTGAAAAAACAGTTCTTATGGATGTCGTGCCGAATTGCCAATTAAAGAGATCGTTTTGGAATGTTGTTCGAATCGTTTCACCATCAAAGTTCCACTGGGTGAGGTCATTGATAAATGTAGCTTTTAACCGTTGACCGATTGAAATGTTTATGCTAAGTAGAAATATGACGAACGCTAAAACCTTCATTAACTAATTATATTCGTCTCTTTATCGAACCTTTTGTAGGAAACAAAAACTGCACTAACGGCAAGTAATACCATAACACCTATACTTATAGTAAGAAGCCACTTATCCAAAGTGCCGGCAATCAATTCCTTCGTTGCCAAAACAATGTTTACTACAGGGATCGATGCCGTTACTGCATTTAATTCAATGCCTGGGAAAAATCCGACCATTGCAGGTAATACCATAACAATATTTAAGGGAGTGATGACACTCTGAGCTTCTTTGAAGCTCTTTGCGTATACCGCGATCGGGATCATAACCCCTGCAAAGAATATTGTTAAAGGGATGAGAAGTGCATATAGCATCACGATAAACTTAACATCCAAGATACTGTGTACGATAGCCAGAAGCTCTTCATTCTCCACAATATTGAGTACTTCAATTGAAAGGAAAAGTCCCAGTAGGGAACAAGAAGCAGCAAGCAGACCAGACAACACTACAACACCCATCTTTCCAAAGAGGATTTGCCATCGAAGTACCGGGGTGGTCAGAAGTGTTTCTAACGTACCTCGCTCTTTTTCACCTGTGAAGAGATCAATCGCCGGATACATACAGCCTATGAAACCAAA